>JALONW010000199.1 GCA_025454725.1 Anaerolineae bacterium | reverse complement strand
CTTATTAGTAAATAAATGAATGTAAATCACAGGTTTGAACGCAGGAACATCCTGTCGCAGGACTAAAGCTGCGCTGTGTTAGTTTTTTCCTACGTAGCATGTTAATAGCTGTGTAGGCACACTGCCTTTATACACGTCGAGTTGTACGTTTATCGACCATCAGTCTTCATTCCATCTCTGAATTCCGAGGGTTGATAAATTCCTAATTCACTTTATCAGTTGGTGGCCGAACGGTTGTAGAGGGAATAGATTATGCCCAGCATCACACAGCGGCTCGGACTGCCGCGCTACGAGGCCGACCTCATCTATAAAGAGGCGCTGGCCGCCTACCTCAAGAAAGACCTCGACGCCGCGATTGCGCGCATGAACGAGGTCATCCGCCTGCTGCCCACCCACTCGGAGTATTGGGCCGCACGCGGCATCATGTACCTTGAGGACGGCGTGTTGGACGCGGCCAAAGCTGACTTTGAGCGGGCGGTAAAGGCTTTCAAGCTGGAGATGCTGGGGCATTATGGACTGGGGGCGGTCGCCTACCGCGAGGAGCGTTACGACGAGGCGCTCGTTCATCTGACCGAGGCGCTGCGACTCGACCCCGACCGCATGGAGACCCATTACTATATGGCGCTGGTGCTGGACAAGCTCGACCGGTCTGCCGAGGCGCTCGACTGGATGACCCGCGCTCACGACGAACTCGATGCGGCGGGCGACAAGCGCAAGTCCGATGCGGTGCGCTGGCTCAATCAACTGCGCCGCCGGGCAAAATAGATTGTGCAAAAAAGGGGGAATGGTCAAGCCGACCATCCCCCCTTTTTTTGTGTAACCGATAATAGCCTAAGCCAGCACGATTTTCCCGTCGTCCATTGAAGTGATGGTGGCGAGGCTTTCAATCTGGAAGTTAAAGCCGTTCCGCACCATATAGTCGCGGCCATCCTCGAAGGACTTCTCGATAACACAGCCCGCGCCAATCGGGTTGGCCTTGGCGCTGACCACCATGCGCGCCAGCGCGGCTAGGGTCTTGCCCGACGCGAGGAAGTCGTCGATGATGAGGACGTTTTCGCCCTCGTGCAAAAACTCAGCGGCCACCAACAAGCTGACGTTGACGCCTTTGGTGTGGCTGGGAGCGGTCTCTAGGAACACCGGCCCCGACATGGTAATCGGCTTGATTTTGCGCGCATAGACCACTGGAACCTTCAGCACGAAGCCGGTGGCGATGGCCGGGCCGATGCCTGAAATCTCTGCCGTCAAAATGCGGTCGATTTTGTGTCCGGTGAAACGGGCGGCCATTTCCTCGCCCATCTGCATCATCAGGACGGGGTCAATCTGGTGGTTGAGGATGCTGTCAACTTTCAGGATGCCATTGCCGAGGTTACGGCCTTCAGCGGCGATACGGTCTTTCAAGGCTTGCATGGGTTACGACTGCGCTCCCGGTGTAAAGCCGCCCTGTTCCTCATAGACCTCGGCGAAGACGACCTCGAACGTCCCCGGAATCAGCTTTGCCAGCTCACCACCGGCTTCCTGCCCCTGTTTGCTGAGGAGGGCAGAAAACAAAACGTCTTGGGTGGCGAAGTACGCTTCCAAGACGCGGTAGTAAGGTGATGCCCCGCTGGGGCTGCCGGTGACATGCACGACCTGTCGGCGGATGATGTTGGGCATCCGTTCGACCAGCGCCAGCAGGTTGTTGTAGGTGTCCTCAAATGCAAAGGTGTCCGTCGGCTGACGGAACAGAATCATGAGCTTAAACATAGGCGGTGTGTCCATCCAAACGGTGCGGGCGATTATACAGGCGGGGTATGCTATTGAGAACCGCAGGATAATTAAGGGAATCACACCTCGATGACCGGAACCACACTCACCCTCCGCCAGCTCAACCGGACGCTGCTCCACCGCCAGATGCTCTTGGCGCGCCAGACTATTGACCCGTACAGCGCGGTCAGGCGGTTGGGCGCGATGCAATCGCAGCTCCCCAATCCGCCCTACCTCGGTCTGTGGGCGCGACTGGACGATTTCCAGCGCGCTGACCTGACGGCTCTCATGGAATCGCGCCGGGTGGTGCGCGCGCCGTGGAATCGCTCGACGCTGCACCTCGTCACCGATGAAGACCATCAGAAGTTCCGCCCGCTGATTGCCCCGGCGCTGGTGCGCGGGATGAAGTCGTTTCATGGGCGCAACCTCGATGGGCTTGACCTCGACGCGCTGGTGAGTGAGGCTATCCCCCACCTTGCTGAAGCGCCGCGCAGTATGGGCGAGGTCAAAGACCATCTACTCAAGATTTACCCCGACCGGATGGGTGAGGCGCTCAACTACGCCGCCCGCACCCTTATCCCGCTGGTACAAGTTCCGCCCGGAGGTACATGGGGCGTCGGCTCAATGGCGAAATATGCGCTGGCCGAGCAGTGGTTGGGCGCGTCGGGTGAGGCCGCCTCACTAGCCGATTTCTTCCGCCATTACCTGACCGGCTACGGCCCTGCCAGCGTGATGGATTTTCAGGTCTGGACGGGCTTGACTGGGCTGCAAAAGCCGCTTGCCGCGCACCGCGACGCTTTCACCGTCTACCGCGACGAGGGTGGGCGTGAACTGTGGGACGTGCCGGGCGGCGACATCATCAACGGGGATGCGCCCGCGCCAGTGCGCCTTGTCCCCGAATATGACAACCTCGTCATCGCGCACCAAGACCGCCGCCGCATCCTCGCCGATGATGACCGGAAGAAAGTGTTCCTCACGGCGGCGCGGGTGTTGGGGACGGTGCTGGTCGATGGGTTTGTGGCAGGAGTCTGGAAGCTGGAGAAACCCACCAAGAAATTGCTGCGCGTGGTGGTCGAGCCGTTCGGCGCGCTGTCCCCGTCTGACCGTCAGGCCGTGGCCGATGAATCAGAACGCCTCGCCCGGTGGGTGGACGAGGCGGCTGCCTGCGAAGTGGTGATTGGGTAGGGCAAGGGTTACGACGGGCGACGGCTGAGGGTGGCCGGTCTAGGGTTGGGGATGGCGTCGCCAGTGAGGGTCTGCTCCTGCGCCCGATGGACAAGCTGGCTGTAGACCTTTTGGGTCTCGTCCGGGTCTGCAGGGTCTGAATCGAGCAGTTCATCACCGACCACCGAAAGCAGGGTGGCGAGTTGGGCGCGCATCTCCATCAGTGAGGCCGCCACGCCCGCCAGTTCCATCACCATCTCAATTTCGCTGGCCTCCCAGTCGCGGGGCTGGTGGTCAACCACACACAGCGCCCCGACCACCTCGCCCTGCACCACAATCGGCGCACCGAGGTAAGCGATGATGTTGAGGTCGCGGATGGCGAGGTTATCGCGCAGGCGCTTGGTTTCGCGGGTGTCGGTTACGACGAGCGGCTGGTGGTCTTTGACCACGTACTGGCAGAACGAATGGCTGAGGGGCGTTTCGCGGGTCTCGGCATAGGGCATTTTCAGGCCGTGGGCGCTCTTGAACCATTGGCGGTTGGGCTCAACCAATGTCATCAGGGCGACCGGGGTGCGTGCTGCCAGCGCCGCCGCGCCGGTCAGTTGGTCGAAGGCCGGTTCGTTGGGCGTATCGACGATGGAAAGGGCGCGCAGCACGGCCAAACGGCCAGAACCCGACAGTTGGGGGTCGGTGGGGAAGTCATTCATGGTGTGGAAATTCCGGCTTTCTACAGGTCAATCCCATGAAGATAGGATTGTTGTGTGGACAGATGCGGTTGGAAAAGCCAACGTTATCTTAGGGTATAACAATTCCTTTACATTGAGCGTTGATAAATTCATATTGCCCACAGGGAAGACTGAAAAAGTGTTGTTTGGTCTGGTTTTGGGTGACGTTTTTAATAACCATTAGAGGAAGACCAAAAAAACACCCTTCTCCGAAAGGGAGAAGGGTGTGGAAAATCGCACTGCCGGAGCGTTTACGAGGCGGCTACAAACGCATGGTTGAGGACGTTATCGAGCAGCCCGACCACCTGATTTTCGGTCAGCGGTTGGAGGTCAACGGTCTTGGGCGTGGGCTGATTGAGCTGCCACCAACCGTGAGTGGTATCCAACAGCGTTAGGCTGCTGCTGGGCATCCCGTTCTCTTGACCTTCACCCACCCACGCGCTCAGGTTGACGGTAGCCTGCCATGTCTGACGGTAGATGTCGAACAAGGCTCCGGCAGCGTCGAAATAGAGGTTCTGCGCGGCCAACTCATCCAGCGCTGTGGTGATGTCTTTGTCGGGCTGTTGGGCGAGGGCGGTCAGCGCGACGAAACCGGCCTCTGGCATCCGTTGCAGCGGGTAGCGCTCGACATCGGCGCGGTTGGCTTGACCAAAGACGGCTTGAATCGCTTCATCGAAGCGCTCTGGCTCATAGGCGTCGATACGGTAGAACCCGGTCTCGACATCCACATGCAGGCGCAGGTCGGGCGACAGGTAAAACAAGTGTGATTCGGTGGGCTGGTTCAGCACCGTCCGGCGGATGCCCAACACTACCGGCGCGGTAATCAGGAAGGCCACCGTATTCAGGATGGTGTTTTCGATGCTGTAGGTAAACCCCTCACGCTTATACCAGCCTTTGGCCTGTAGGCTGTTTTCGGCGGCGGTGAGGCGAGCGAGGGTCGTGGCGTCATCGCCGAGTTGCAAGGGTAGCCCACGCAGGCTGGGGCGACCTGCCATGCGGCTGATGAAGGCGAGTTCCTCGTGACCGATAAGGATAGACATATTGATAGGCTCCGTTTAGGTTAAGCGGTTAGATGGGTTGAAGGTTAAGGGCTTGGGATTAGGCTGCCCAGCCAGCCGCTGACATCGGGTGCGTCGAAGTCAGGAAGCTGATTGAGGAGCGCCCCAACGGGTGATAGAACACTCAAGCTGGTATCGCCTACAAACTGGACGGTATCGCCCAGCGTGCTGCTGATGGTGTTGATGATTTCGGGCGGCAGGTTGAAGAATTGCCCGACTGCGTGGGTCCCGACGCGCACGGTGTCCGCGCCCATGTCCACTGCCGCGCCCGGCAGCATGGCCGCGCCGATGCCGAAATCAACCACGCTGCCGACGAAGGTCAGCCCGTTGTGGCCGAGTTCTTGCAGCAGGGCGGGGTTTTCAATCGCGCCCGCGATGATGGGTGCCCCGGGGATGCCGCTCATCGACAGCGCATTGAGGAACGGCGAATCACTGGTGAAACCCGACACGCCCATCTGGCCGAGGTCCACCACCACCGAGGCGAAACTACCGGTGATGCTGCCGAGGTCGGCGTTTTCGAGGGTGGTGTTAAAGTTGCGGATGGAATTGGCGAGGTCTGGGTCGGGGTTGACATCATGAACGAAGCTGGAAAAACCGCTGGCGAATGTCCCACCGACCTGTACGAGGTCGCTGACGGCCAGCGCAATCCCAACGGGCGGGAAGGCGCGTCCGAGGCCGAACTCGACCAAACCCTGAGTGCCACCCTCGAACAGCTTCTCGATGGTTCCTGCGAACCCTTCGCCCTCCGAGCCGGTCTCGGCGGTTTGCAGCAGGATACCGATAATCTCGGCGGCGGTCCCCCACTTGCCCGGCAGGTTGGCGAGGCCGGTTGTCCCACCGAAGCCGTTGTTGATGATGCCGAGGATGTCGGTCAGCGAGGCTTGGCGGGTGGCGATGGCTTCGCGCAGGCGCTGGAGGACCTGCTCACGCTGGGTCATCGGGGTGGTCGAACCGCCGCCGGTGTTGCCACCCCCTGTCGAACTGCCGCCTCCGGTCGAGTCGCCGCGCCCGAACAGATTGCGCCCTTCGTTTTCAGCCTCGCGAAGCATATCACTGGCGCGCCGGAAGCCGCCGGCTGTTGCTTCTAAAGCGCGCTCCAGCTTAGAGAGGGACGGTAGAATCAGATTGAAAAATTCGTCGTAGAAAGCATCTGCGCCGCCGCCAATCCAGCCGCCGTCCGCAAGGCCTTCGGCATGGTTGCGGAGCAGCGACTGGCGGTCCACCATCTGCGCCGCCATGTCGTTGACGCGCTGGATTAGCACGTCCATCTCGTCATAGTAGATTTGAACTTTAGTCATCAGGCCCCACCCGATTGATAGTATGTTAGCAATTCCAGAATATAAGGATTCGCGCTGTCCGCAACCTACCCCTCGCGGGATACAGGACGAAAAGGCTAATATCAATTTGCAAACCTGTTGGATTTCTAACAGAAGCTGCATGGTTCTTGAATCAACGCGCTGCTTCCAACCGAGCGCTGGGTGACGGTAGGGTGAAATGGCGGGGTGGGTGTAGACCCACCCGGCCTAAATCCCATACAATAGGGGATGTGAAAAAGAACCACCACCTAGAACAGAGGGACACTCCCCCATGCGTGAAATTACCATCGCCGCCGTGCAGATGAAGCCCATCGCTGGCGACCTTGAAGCCAACTTGATGAAGATGACCGAGATGGTCACGACTATCGCCGCCAGCCAGCGCGTGGACATCATCGCCTTCCCCGAACTGGTTACCAGCGGGAGCGAACTGGGCGTGCGCTACCCCGAACTCGCCCAGCGCGTGCCGGGTATGGCCGTCAATATTCTGTCGCAGCGCGCCTCGGATTTCGGCGTCTACATCGCCTTTGGCATGGTGACGAAAGAGCGCGTCGAGAGCGTGCTGTACAACTCCGCCGTCTTGATTGGGCCAGACGGCGACCTCGTGGAGGTCTATAACAAGCTCCATCTGCGCGGCGAAGAGCGCATGGTGTTCCGCGAAGGCTTCAAGATGCCGGTCTCTGAGACCGAAATCGGCACGATTGGCGTGATGCTCGGCCATGACCTCGCGTTCCCAGAAGTCGCCCGCTGTATGTCGCTGGAAGGCGCGGAAATCGTGCTGACGCTGGCGAACTGGGAAGCGGCAGAGATGGGCGCATGGGGGACGTACCTGCGCGCCCGCGCCCTCGAAAACGGCATCTTCATGGTCGGCGCGAACCGCGTCGGCACGGACGCCACCCTGCACTACGGCGGCGAAAGCCAGATTATCGGGCCGCGTGGGCAGGTCATCGCCACGTTGGTGGACCACACCCACCCCGACACGGGCGAGCCGCAGGACGGTTACATTATCGCCAAGATTGACCTTGACGAGGTTCGGCAGGTGCGCGAGGAACAGCTCATGATTCAGAACCGCCACCCGTTGATGTATAAGAACATCGTGCGGAAGTATTAAGCGATGGGCAGCCAAGATGACCGCATTATCCTGATTACGGGCGGGGCGGGCAACCTCGGTCGGGCGGTGGCCGAGGCCTTCGCCGCGCAGGGCGCACGCCTCGCGCTGGTAGACCGTTTCCTCGACCCGCTGAACAAAGTGGTCGCCGGGCTGCCGGGTGGCGCGGAACGCCACGCCGGTCTGGTCGGTGACCTCTCGACGCCGGAGGGCGTGCAGGACGTGTTCGACGTGGCGCTGGCGCGCTTTGGCCGCATCGACAGCGTGGTCCACACAGTCGGGGGCTAC
>JALONW010000198.1 GCA_025454725.1 Anaerolineae bacterium | reverse complement strand
TCTTCAACCAGAACATCTACACCTGGTTCGACATCGGGGGCTACTCGGCCCACGTAGGCTTTCTGGTGGATCGCTTGACCGCGATGATGATGGTGGTGGTCACCTTCGTGTCCCTGCTTGTGCACACCTACACCATCGGCTACATGCACGAAGATCCCGGCTACCAGCGCTTCTTCGCCTACATCAGCTTGTTCACCTTCTCGATGCTGATGCTGGTCATGAGCAACAACTTCCTGCAGCTGTTCTTTGGCTGGGAAGCGGTGGGCCTTGTGTCCTACCTGCTGATCGGCTTTTGGTACAAGAAGCCATCGGCCGTGTTCGCCAACATGAAGGCCTTTCTGGTCAACCGAGTCGGTGACTTCGGATTCCTCTTGGGCATCGCAGGCGTGCTGTACTGGTTGGGCACCCTCGACTACCAGACCGCCTTCAACAATGCGGTGCTGGTCAGCCGCTCCATTTTTGACCTGCTGATCGCCGGACACCTGAGCAGCGCCATCGTTCCCGTCTTAAGCGAAATTGAGGCAGCGGAAGGGCGCGAGGCGCTGCGGCGCGTGCTACGGGCGATGGCCGGGCTGATCCTCGTGGTGGTCGGCGCGTTCGCCCTAATGATTCTGCCGCTGGCCGACCCCATCGCTGGGCTGTTGGGAGGCGATGATTCCGAAACCGTCACCCTCAGCGCCCATCTGCTGCCCTTGACCAGCCCGGCCATCGCTGGGCTGTTGGGCGGCGATGATCTCGAAACCCTCACCCTGACCGCCCATCTATTGAGGCTGACCAGCCCGGCCATCGTGCTGCTGGCGCTGTTTTCGCTGTACAGCGGCGCGCTTTATGCGCTGCGCAGTTTCACCTATCCTGCAATGGCAGCAGCGGTTTTCAATGGGACGCTGGTCGTCTTGACGCTGGCGGGCGGGGCATTGGTCGGCGGCGAAAACACCATCACCGTCGTGGCACTGGCATGGGTCGCGGCGGCGGCGGCCCAGCTCGCGCTGCAGCTGTGGGGCTTGCGCGGGCGCGGCAGTTTGTGGCCGACCTTCGATCTGCGCGACCGATTGGTGCGCCCGGTGTTAGGCAAAATTGGGCGGCTGTATGTCCCAGTCATCGGCGCGACGATCCTTGACATCGCCACCACCCGCTTTTTAACTTACGCGCTGGCGGCCTCAGCGGCCATCGCTTATGGAAATGTATATATCGTGCGGGCGACGACGCTGATGCAGTTCCCGCAGGGTTTGGTCGCGACGGCGATTTCGGCGGCGGTGCTGCCGACCCTCAGCCGGTCGGCGGCGCTGGTACGCGACGATCCCAACGGCGGACACGCGCAGGGCTTCGCCGACACGCTGGGCTACGGTCTGCGCCTGACGACCGCGCTGATCCTCCCGGCGGCGGTTGGCTTGGCGGTCTTGGCGATTCCGACCATTCAGCTTTTGTTTGAACACGGCACCAATACCTCCGCCGATACCGCGATCACCGCTACGGCGCTGCGTGTCTATCTGGTCGGGGTGCCGTTCGCCGCGTGGGATTTACTGCTGATCTACGGATTTTATGCGCGCCAAGACACGCGCACCCCGGCGCTGGTCGGGGTGGTGAGTTTGGTGACTTATACCCTCGCGGCGCTGCTGCTGACGCCGATTTTTGACCTGTACGCGCTGATGATGGCCGATGCAGTAAAACACATCACCCACGCGCTGATTTCGGCGGTCTTGTTGTGGCGGCGGATTGGCGGCCTGCCCGGTCAGCGCTTGGCGGCGACGCTGTTCAAGGCGCTGGCGGCCTGCGCAGTGATGGTCGGGACGGCGGCAGTGATGCTCCCGCTGACCGAGGGGCTGGCGAACGGCGAATCGCTGAGCGAAACGGTGCGCTTGGCGCTGCTGCTGGCGGGTTGCGGTGGTGCATACCTCGGCGCGGCGTTCGTGCTGAGAATTGACGACCTGCGCGGGCTGGCGGGGTTGGTCCTGCGTCGGCGGGGATAAAATTTCACATCCCAAAATCACTGCAACCCGGCGCACTGAGGTGCGTATATATCAATAACATTCAAATCTATCAACAGGTCACAAAAAACACATGGACACCGAAAACACCCCCATCAACAACCCCGAACCGCAGAAGGCCAAGCGCCGCGAGGTCATATGGTCATCCGCCGACTGGACCAACAACCTCCGCAGCCAGTGGACCTCACGCGGGGAGCGCCGCGCTGGCAACACCGTCACGCTCACGCTCTCCAACGGTCGGACCTACAGCGCATCGCTCGGTCAGCTCATCTTTGGCGCGATTTTGCTGGTCGTGCTGCCGTTCAAGATGGTGCTGCTGGGCGGCATCTTCGCGGCGGCCTTGTATTTTGGTCGGCGCAGCAGCGGCGGCAGCCCCAAAATCAAGCGCGACGGCCCGGTTGCGGTCTAAACGCTCCACAACATCAGACAGACATTTCAGCCCTTCTCGCCTAGAGAGGGGCTTTTTTGCGCGGGTTTATACCTCCGACGCCACCAGTGCGGCGCAGATGCCATCAATCAGCGCCTGTTCTTGGTGTTCAAACACGGTACGCGGGTCAAAGACCACCTCGTCGTGTTCGATGCGGGCGATAATCGGGGTCTCGACCTGACGCAGGCGCATGAGCAGGCCGTCCGCGCCGCCATGCACCCGCACCGCCAGCGCGACGGTGGGGGTGGTTTCACCGGGCAAGCCGCCGCTGCGGAGCGCCGAGTCGGTCTGGATGATTTCGGCGTGCAGGTCGGGGACGCGGGCTTTGAGGATGACCAGCCAGCGTTCAAGCGTCTTTACGAGGTCGTCCATCGGGCGCGACAGCATCCGCCAGACCGGGACATGGGTAGACGCTTCGCCGCGCCGATAGTGGTCAAGGGTGGCCGTCAGCGCCGCGATACACAGTTTATCGGCGCGCAGTGCCCTCGCCATCGGGTGACGGCGCAGCCGGTCGATAATCTCGGCGCGCCCGACCAAGATACCCGCCTGCGGGCCGCCCAGCAGTTTGTCGCCGCTGAACCAGACCAAATCAGAGCCGCCCATCAGCGATTCCTGCACAGTCGGCTCATGCACCAGCCCAAACGCGGTGGTATCGAGCAGCGCGCCGCTGCCGATGTCATCGACACATAAGAGCGCGTGATTGTGCGCGATTGCCGCTACTTCTTCGACCGGCGCGGAGTCGGTAAATCCGACTTGGCGGTAGGTCGTGCCGTTCACGCGCAGGATGAGCGCCGTCCGTTCGTCGATGGCGCGCTCATAGTCGCGGGCGCGGGTGCGGTTGGTCGTCCCGACCTCGACCAGCTTGGCCCCGGCCTGCCGAATAATATCTGGCACGCGGAAACCGCCGCTCATCTCGCCCAACTGGCCCCGGCTGACGATGACTTTTTTGCCTTTCGCCAGCGCGGTGAGCGCCAGCAGCGAGGCGGCGGCGTTGTTGTTGACCACCAGCGCGGCCTCCGCCCCGGTAATCTCTTTGAGCAGGATTTCGGTGTGATTGAGGTGGCTGCTGCGCCGTCCCTCGTTCAAGTCATATTCCATCGTAACATAGTGCGACGACGCCTCGACTACCGCTTTCTGCGCGGCATCGGACAGCACGGCGCGACCGAGATTCGTATGCACAATCACCCCGGTGGCGTTGATGACCGGGCGCAGCGTGGCCGTGAACATCATCCGCAGGCGGCGGCGCGCATCGACGATGATGCCGTGTGCGGTGGTGTCGGGTTTCATGCCGTCCAGCAGAGCCAGCCGGACATCAGTCAGGGCGGCGCGCAGGGCTTTGACCGTCGCTTCACGCCCGTAGATGCGTTCCAGCTCCAGCGCGGGCTTCATCCGCACCAGCCGGTCAACCGAGGTCAGGGCGCGCAGGACGGCGCGCAGTTCTGGGTCGTTGATGCTATGCATTCGACATTTCCCTTGCCCGCAGGAAGATTTCCACGCCGATAAAGGCCACCGCCAGCAGCGTGGCGGAGGGGATACTCAGGGCGCGTGGAATCTGGAGCCACGCGCACAGCGCCGCATACAGCCCAATCCACACACTTTGGCGGATGATGACACCGCTGGGCGGCAGTTCACGGTTGAGGGGGGTCAGGCGGACGTTGAAATAGCGCACGAACGGCAGCACTGTACAGGTCACGGCGGTGCTGAACAGCACGAAAAACAGCCAAATTTCACCCCCGATGCGCGGCTGGCGGGTGGTGAACAGCACATATAGGCCGAGCCACGACACGACGGCCATCAGCGCGGCGGCAATCAGCATCCCCACATGGTCAGGCGGGATGCGTTCAGTCTGAGGGGGGGAGGAATTGGTGTTGTCAGTCATGCCGCCCATTGTACCGCGTCCCCGCCCGGCTTGGCGACAAAGTGGCGCTACATCAACTGGTCGGCCAGCGATTTTTCGTCACGAGGCTGGACGGTACGAGTGGTCTCATTCTTATAGGTGACCATACCCTGCGCCGCGCCTTTGATTTTCCGCACATAGCGCACCTGCGTCACATCGACCTCGACCTTGCCGTCGGCGCGCCTAGCGCTGTAATACGCAGCGAGGCCAGCGGCCAGCTCAATCACATGGTCAGGGATGACGCCCGCCTCAGATTTGATGATGACGTGCGCGCCCGGCACGTCTCGGACGTGCAGCCACAGGTCGTCGCCCTGCCCTTTGCCGAACGTGACCATCTCATTTTGGCGGCTGTTGCGTCCCACCCAAATCACGAACCCGTCGCGGGTGACGAGGCGAATCGGCACGCTGTGGGTCATGCCCAAGCGCCGCCCCGGCGGAGCCTTCCACAGCCCCATGCCAATCAAGATGCCCTGCACCTCGTCGATTTCCGGCCAATTGGACGCCAATTCGAGGTCGCTGGCCAGCAGGTCGAGGTGATCCAAGCCCTGTTCGGTCTGCTTGATGAGGGTCGGCACGTCGTCGAGGGCGCGCTTTGCCTTGTTGTAACGGCTGAAATAGGCTTGCGCGTTTTCCAGCGGCGTCAGCGTGGGGTCGAGCTTGATTTTCATTGGCGGCAGGCCGTCCTCATACTCGGCGGACAGTTCGGTCTGCCCCGGCTGGATGGCGTACTGATAGCCAAGAATCATCTCTCCCGCCATCTTAATCTGTTCACGCTCTTTGTCGTCGGTCATCGAGTTTTGCAGCGAGGCCAGTTTCGCGCCCAGCTTGGCGCGTGCTTCGGTGATGGCCGCCATGACCGGCGCTTTGGCGGCGGCGTAGGCTTCAGGGCCGGTCGGCGTGCCATAGAAATCGGTCAGCGCAGCGCTCACCGACTCGACCGGTTCCCAACCGTCGAGGTGTTGCAGCGGGTAGACACTGAAGGCAGCCACCGCGCCGTCTTTAAGCACAATACCCGGCTGCCACTCGCGACGGCGCAGCGGCTCGGCCACCGCGTGCAGCGCCTCGGCCAGCGCATTGGGGTCGGCATCGGCGGCGCGGGTATCCGGCGCGCCGGTCGCCCGAAAGACGATTTCGCGCGCCAGCAGTGGGCTGATGCCCAAGACTTTGCGGCTCAACGCCTGCGCCGCCTTGAGCTTGGGGTCATCGGCGTTGGTCAGCAGGGCGATGAGGTCATCGCCGGTCACCTCGGACGGGTCGAGGCGGTCGGTCATCGGCGGGGGCGGCTGGTACGGGCGACCGGGGAGGCTGGTGCGGAAGCGGTTGTCCGCCGCGCCGACCCGCCGCAAACAGTCGAGGATGATTCCCTCCTGCACCAACAGCAAATTGGCGCGGCGCTCCATCGGCTCGATGATGAGCGAGACCTCGCCCTCTGTGCCGTGGATGTCGAATTGCAGGACGCGCTCCCATGGCGGCTGGCTGACGTGCAGCAGGTGGCCGCCTTCGATGTGGCGGCGCAATAGTAGGCCGAGCTGAGTCGGTTTAGGCAGGCCGCGCCGTAGTTTGTCCGGCACAAGGTGGACGCGGGGCGTGCGGTTGTCGGCGCTGAGAAGCAAATACTGTCGGCGGTGGCTGGCGTAGATTTCGAGGCCGATGCTGTCCTCGTCTACGTCCAGCACGTCCTGTATCTTGCCGCCGACCAGCCCGTCCATAAACTCGTCCAGCAGGGCAGACAGGGTGATGGCGTCAAGGTACATGGGGCTATTCCTCGTAGGTCATTAAGTAGGCGATTAAATCACCCAGCGCTTCGTCTGGGATGGTGCGGGCATAAATCAGCGGCATCTGACCGGAATACCCTTCGATTTCGTGGGCGCGGGGATAAACGATGCTCTCGTACAGGTAGGCTTCAGCGCTCAAAGGTGGGCGGCGGGTGGCGGCGCGGGTAGCGACCCCCTCCCACGCGGGCGCGAGGCGATTCTGTGCGCCTGCCCCCGTATGGCAGCTCGTGCAGCCGTAGCGGGTGGCGTGCGTCGCACCGCGCTCTGGGTCGGCGTCGGCCAGCAGCGCCGCGACCTCCTCGGCGTAGGTGTCGGCCACGAGGGTTTCCTCGGCGGGCGGCAGGCCGGTGTCGCCGCCGCTGACCTGCGCCATTTCTGCGACGAACAGCGCGCCGAACATCAACAGCACGCCGACGGCAATCACCGCAGGCCACGGCGACGTTTTACGGACGGTTGGGGGTTGGGTCATGGTTGAATACCAAGTTAATCAGATTAGATATTGTGGGACGACCAATCAGCCCCTCATCCCCCTGCCCCCTTCTCCCTCGCAAGCGGGGAGAAGGGGGTTGTGGATATGATGTTTTTGGGCGGATGGTATTTTTTATTATCTACCTCGCCGAAATTTCCCCTCAATGTCTAGCCAGATTCCCCCTCTCTCCGCTTGCGAGGGAGAGGGGGCTAGGGGGTGAGGGGTGAGGTTGATGGAAAGTTGTCTTATTCCGAGCCTACAAAATCACCCGGTCCAGAATCATGATGAAGAACAGGGCAGCGAGGTAGGCGGTCGTGTACTTATAGGTGGCGCGGGTGAAGGCCTTATCGGTCTGGCGGATGAGGCGAGCGGCCATGTAAATCATCCCGCCGCCCAGCAGCACCACCCCGACGAGGTAAATCCCGCCCAGCGAGCCGAACATCACCGGCAGCAGGCTGATGAGGAACAACTGCACGCTGTACAACAAAATTTGCTGACGGGTGGTGGTCTCGCCGCGTGCCACCGGCATCATCGGGACTTCTGCACGGGCGTAGTCCGCCCCGACCAACAGCGCCAGCGCCCAACTGTGCGGCGGAGTCCAGTAGAAAATGATGAGGAACAGGATGAAGGCTTCGAACGACAGTGTGTTATGAACAGCCGCCCAGCCGACCAGCACCGGCATCGCGCCTGCGCCGCCGCCGATGAGGATGTTCACCACCGTATGGCGCTTGAGAATGATGGTGTAGATGACGACATAGTAGACCGCGCCGCCCAGCGCCAAGAGCGCCGTCAGCCAGTTGACGAAGCTGAGGACGAAGACCGACCACGCAATCAGCGCCAGCCCAAAAATCAGG
>JALONW010000197.1 GCA_025454725.1 Anaerolineae bacterium | reverse complement strand
TGCCTTATTCTGGCCAGCCGGCTTGGTGCTGCTGGCGCTGTTCCTAGTCATAATGCTGATTGCGCTGGGTGGCGGCGCTGTGCTGGACCTCGGCAACAACGTCCAGCGCTTCAACCCCTAGTCCATCGGTGTGCCGCGCTTCGCCATGAATGCACGCATGAAGTCGCCGTGGTCTGTGGCGATGAGCAGTCCGGCGAGGCGTGAGACCTGCATATCGCCCAACTGGTGGATGAACTGAGCCACTTGGTCGCGCAGCACATCAAGGATGGCTTCCCATGTCACATCGGGGGGCAGGTTCAGCTCCAGCAGGTCGCGCAGGTTATCGAGATAGGCGAGGAAATCAAGCTCTTTGTGGAAGACCAGCGTCGTCGGAATCTCGAAGCGGCACACGCCGTAGAAGTAACGTGATAGCAGGCGTGTGCCACTTTCCAGCGAGAACAGGTCGCTGACGGCCATCGGCGGGCGCACGGTCGAGGGGTTGGCACGGGTTAGGATAATGATGGCGCGGCGGATGAGCATTCGCAGTTCTGGCATGGTCTGGTTGCTGTGGGTGGTGGCCGTTAGCACGCCGCCCGGCTTCATCACACGTTTGATTTCGCCAAGGGCCGATTCGATGTCCGGGACGTGGTAGAGCATGTGGTTTGCCATGACCACATCGAATGTGCCGCTGGCGTAGGGCAGGTGTACAGCGTCGGCCAGTGCCAAACGCCCCTCGGTGTGCGCCGCGTGCTGCGCCAACATCCCCTGTGAGAGGTCGATGCCGTGGTAGTCGATGCCGGGGTGCTGCTTGTGCAGGCGGTCATAGTAGTCGCCGTAGCCACAGCCGATGTCGAGGACATGCTCGTCCCCACGCCAGTGCAGGCCGTCCAGCGCCCACTGCACGAAGTCGATGCGCGGCTGGGAGAAGCGTTCTCTCGCCTCGTTGAGTTCCCGCGTGTGCTGGCCGGTAGCGTAGAAGCGTTTGATACGTTTGGGGTCATACAGCGGGCTGGTCATAGGCGTGAAGAGGGACCGATTAGGCTCATATTCAGGGATAGGGATTTGCGATACTAGCCCCTACTATACCGCATCTTTTGGGTTATGCGTTGTTGAGTTTTGGACGCTCAAAACGGTTTGAACTATTGGCACGGTGTTATTGATGCATCCCCCTACGGTACTGGTCATTTGCCAATGAGTACCAGAAGGGTTTATACTCTGGGTGGAATCCGGTCGAAAAACCGCTTTCTTTTGTATCTACTTTAGAATCTGGGGGTGATGGACGTGTCAGACCAGTCCAACCCAATCACCATCCACATTGTGGATGACCATGAAATCTTCCAAACCGGCCTCTTGGATGCGCTGGAAAAGTTTGGGATGAAGGTGGTTGGGCGCAGCTCCAACGGCTACGATGCCCTGCACAACATCCGCGCCCAGCGCCCAGACATCGTGTTGATGGACATCGGCCTGCCCGATATCAACGGCGTTCATCTTGCGCGCCAGCTCACGCAGGAGCGCATTCCCTCGCGCATCATCCTGATCACCGGCCTGCATGACCCTGCGCAAACACTCTATAACCTGCGTTCGGGCGCTTGGGGCTACCTGAGCAAGAGCATCACGGCAGGCGAGCTGGTCAAGATCATCGAAACGGTGGCGGCGGGCTACTACGTGGCCGAGGACATGCCCAAGATGACGCCAGAGCAGTTCCGCACGTGGATGGACACACAGCTCAGTGTGGTCAGCCGCAACGCTCGCGAGACCTCGACCGGCCACTATGTCCCCCTCAGCCCGCGTGAACTGGAAATCCTGACCTGTCTGACGATGGGCATGAGCAACAAAGAAATCGCCCAGCACCTGCACATCAGCCAGCAGACCGTCAAGAACCACATGACCTCGATCATGACCAAACTTAACGTCAACGACCGCACGCAAGCCGCCCTCACGGCGCTGCGGAACGGCTGGGTCAGCCGCTAGAGGCGTCTATTTCGCCCAAGGATTCTTCACCCCATGATGGACAACCGTTCCCCCGTCATCCAAGATGCCAAGCAAGAGCTGGTTACCCTCGTCAACGGGGAGCTGGCAAACGTCCGGCGGCGCGTCACCGAAATCCGATCCCAGATTACCCAGCAGCAGTCCATCGTTGACCGCGAGGAGCAGCGCAACTCCGACATCGCCACCCACCTCGTAACCATCCGCCACTCGCTGGACACCATCCCGCGTGAGGATATCCGTGACCGCTACGAGGAGGCGCTGGAGGCGCGCCAGCGGCTTTCGACCATGCGCGCGCAGCTTGAGCGCTTCCAGTCCAGCCTTGAGATCATGGAGAAGCAGCTTTCGCTGATGCAGCAGGTCTCGACCAAGATTCAGGGGTCGGACTTCGTGATGGACGAGGATCCGGAGGAGGCGGTCAACACCCGCGCCTCGCTCAACATCAAGCGCATCGTTGAGGCGCAAGAGTTCGAGCGCCAGCGCTTAGCGCGTCAGATGCACGACGGCCCAGCCCAGTCGCTGACCAACTTCATCCTACAGGCCGACATCTGCCAGATGCTGTTCGACAAGTCACCGCAGGACGCGGGTGAGGAGCTGACCAACCTCAAGACCTCTGCCAAGCTCACATTGGGCAAGGTGCGCGATTTCATCTTCGACTTGCGCCCGATGATGCTGGACGACCTCGGCCTGATCCCGACGCTTCGGCGCTACGTCACACGCTTTAAGGACCGCGCTGACCTCGATATGGATCTTGAGATTGCCGGTGAGGAGCGCAAGCTCGAGGACTACCGCCAGATTCTGCTGTTCCGGGGCATCCAAGAGTTAATCGCCCACGCCCGTGACTATGCCAGCGCCGGACATATCCGCATCCGTATGGACCTGACCGGTGAGCTGATTAAGGTGCTGGTAGAGGATGATGGGCGCGGCTTCGATCCAGAGCAGATGGAGAGCGTTGACGAGAGCAAGCTCCCGCAGCGTGTGCGCGACCTGATCACCATGCGCGAGAAGTTCGAGCTGGTCAAAGGGACGATACAGGCCACCTCTGGCGACGAGGGTTCGACCATCCGGCTGGAGCTACCCGCCCAGTAGTACCAAATTGTGGGCAACAAGGTTTGATTTGTGATATAACTGCGTTTGTGCAATCTGGCAGCACCCTGCGGTACACTGGACAGGTCAGGGCAACGTTGCGCCATCATCATCTCTTCCGGGGAGGGACTCATTCATGAGACGACTTTTAATTGTGATAGTGCTGCTGTTGGTGGTCGGCGGTGTCGCGGCCTTTGTGGTACTGCGTAACCAGAACCCGCAGCCGCCCGCGTCTACGCCGCTGCCGGGGCAGACTCAGGTTGCGCAGAACTCGGCCTCGACGCCGCAGCCGACCAACACGCCTGCGCCCACTGCCGCCCCGACCATCGAGATCGTGGTCGCGCTCCAGACCATCAACCGTGGTCAGGTCATCACGCCGGACGTCATCACCATCCGTTCATGGCCGGACACCTCCGCCCCCGCCAGCGCCATCTTCGACCCGGAATTGGTTGTCGGTCGGATCGCCCGCACCGACATTGACCGCGAGTCGCCGATTAAAAGCACCGACATCGTATTCAGCTTGGCGGATCTCGCCTCGGTCGGGTCCGATCTTGCCGCCATCGCTCCTCCGGGTACGCGCTTGATCGCTGTCCCTGTTGACCTCTTGACTAGCGTCAGTTATGCCATCCAGCCCGGTGACCGCATCGACGTCGTGATTTCTGCGCTGTTTGTAGACCTCGACGAGGATTTTCAGTCGGCACTGCCTAATGATATCCAATTCCTAGTCTTAAGTGGCGACGGCTTCACGTTGGCGCAGCCGGTTGATGGTCGTTTTGATACCATCCCGTTTAGTTATGCATTGGCTGACGGCGTGATCCGCTCGTCCTTCCCGGTTATCATTCGCCCCGATGAAGAACCGCGTCCACGCCTCGTCACCCAGATGACTGTGCAGGACGGCCTTGTGGCTTATGTTGGTATACCACCTGCGGATGGGCGTATCTTCCGCACCACCAGCGATCTTGAGACTGCCCCTGCCGAGGCTTCCCCTACGGAAGGCACGACAACCCCACCGACCAGCGCGCAGGGCGAGGCCACAGCGGCCCCACCGCCTGTCGCTCAGACCGTGATTCTGGCCGTCTCGCCGCAGGAGGCGATGGTCTTGGCCTACCTGATCGAAACTGGCGTGCCGATGACCTTCCTGCTGCGCCCGGCCAACGAAACTGGCCTCGCGGCAGTCCAACAGGTGGACCTCGATTACATCATGAACGCTTACCGCATCACGGTGCCGCGCAAGCTGCCCTACGGCCTAGAGCCGGCCATCCGCAGCGTGCGCCAGTTGGTGCAGGCCGAGACCATTGAACTCGTGACGCCGCCCAGCGAGTAACCAGCGGCTTCTGACGCCATCCAATCGCACGACAGGTAAGGCGGGTCGCGGGGGGAAACCAAGCACCCCGGCGGTCCGCCTTTCTTTTTCTCATCACTTTACTACCCGGTTTTGCGTGTACAATTTGTTAATGTTGATGTGCTGTAAGGAGCATGGGCCGCATGTCCGGACCTAGACCATCCCCCGGTGGGGACAACAAAGGCCCCCAACAGATCACCATCCTGTTGGTGGACGACATCCCGGAGACGCGGGAGAACATCAAGAAACTGCTCGCCTTTGAGGCCGACATGAAGGTGGTCGGTGGCGCGGGCAATGGGCGTGAAGGTGTCGAGATGGCGAAGGACCTCAAGCCTGACATCATCATCATGGACATCAATATGCCCGATATGGACGGCCTTCAGGCGACCTCACTCATCACCAAGAGTGTCCCGCAGGCTGCCGTCATCATTATGTCGGTGCAGGACGAGACCGATTACATGCGCCGGGCGATGGGCGCGGGCGCACGCGACTTCATTGCCAAGCCTATCAATATCGATGACCTGACCAACACCATCCGCACGGTCTACCGTAACCACGAGGCCATCCGTAAGCAGTACCAGATGGCGCAGTTTACCACCCCTGATCAGGCCATGAAGCAGGCCGCCAAGATTGAGAAGACGCTGGGGGAGCGCGCTGGTCGTGTGATTGCGGTCTACAGCGCGCAGGGCGGCGCAGGTGTTACCACCATCGCTACCAGCATCGCCACACTGCTGATGAACAAGGGGGTGCGAGTGATGGTGGCCGACGCCGACCTCCAGTTCGGTGACGTGGCCGCCTTCCTCGACATTAAGCCGCAGGCCACCATTATGGAACTGCTGCCGGATGCCGACGACCTCGACCCCGAACACTTCGACAACATCATCTCGACCCACGGCAGCGGCCTCAAGGTGTTGGCCGCCCCGCTGCGCCCAGAGATGGCCGAGGTCATCATCAAGGGGCGTCCGAGCGTTTACGGCCAGATTATCGAAAAGGTGCGCCGTAACTACGACTACATCGTCGTCGATACCTCGCACGCGCTGGACGATGTGGCGATTGGGGTGTTCGACATTGCCGACATCATTGTGTTGGTGACGACTTGCGGCCTGACCGCTGTCAAGAACACCGGCCTTGTAGTGGACCTATTCAAGCAGTTGGGCTATGGCCCCGACAAGGTCATGCTGGTCACCAACAAGGTCTACTCGGAGCGTGACCGCAAGAATGCGACACTGCCAGTCGATAAAATCAATGGCTACCTCAAAATGCCGGTTAAAGTCGAGATTCCCATCGTCGATGAGCGCACACTGTTAGCCGCGACGCTGCGCGGTGTCCCCATCACCATCGCCGAGCGTGACCGCAGCAAACCGCCCGTCAAGCAGTATGCCGACCTGAGCAAACTGCTGGTTGAGGCGCTGGCCGATGAAGATGACGACCTTGCCGCGCTGGTTGAGGTCAAACCAGAGAAAAAGCCCGGCGGCCTGTTCCGCCGTTAGCCACTCCCATATCGTCCATCGTGCCGGTCTTATACCGCCCGGCACAGCTTGACCGTTAAGGAGAAACCCCTCCATGCCACTCCTCGACCGCCTCAAGGGTGGGGGCGCTCAGACCCCCGCCAACAAGCCCCAACCGACCAACGCTGGTGGCAGCGGTGGTGGGTCTTCCAACCCGCCGCAGACCATTTCGCAGCGCTCCGACGCCAATATGTCCGACCGCCATGCGCCCGCGCCCAAAACCGAGAGCGCCCATGCCGAGTTCAAGCAGCGCGTGCAGACCAAGCTCTTGGCTGAGATGGACCAAGTGGACAGCACCCGGAAGAATGAACTTCGTTCGGCGATTCAAGAGCTGTTCGATACCATCCTCGCCGAGGAGAGCATGGTTCTCAGCCGAGCTGAGCGCACCCGCCTGTTCGAGGCGATTGTCGCTGACATCCTTGGCTATGGCCCGATGCAGACCCTGCTGGATGACGATAGTGTCACCGAGGTAATGGTCAACGGCCCCAAGAACATCTTTATCGAGCGCAAGGGTAACATCACCCGCGCCGAGGTCACGTTCGACGACGACGACCACGTGATGCGCATCATTGAGCGCATCGTCGCGCCGCTGGGCCGCCGTGTAGACGAATCTTCGCCGATGGTGGACGCCCGTCTCCAAGACGGCAGTCGTGTAAACGTCGTCATTCGCCCGATTGCGCTGTGCGGCCCGACCATCACCATCCGTAAGTTCAGCAAGCAGCCGCTGACCTACCACGACCTAATCAAGTTCGGGTCGATGACGCCAGAGATTGCCGAATTCCTGCGCGCCTGTGCCGTCGCCGCCTTGAATATCGTCGTCAGCGGCGGTACGGGGTCGGGCAAGACCACGCTGCTCAACGTGCTGTCGAGCTTCATCCCGCACGATGAGCGCATCATCACCATCGAGAACGCTGCCGAGCTTCAACTCCAGCAGGAACACGTCGTTACGCTGGAAAGCCGCCCAGCCAACATTGAAGGCACGGGCGCTGTGACCATCCAAGACCTCGTGGTTAACAGCCTGCGTATGCGCCCTGAGCGCATCATCGTCGGAGAGTGCCGTTCGGGTGAGGCGCTAGACATGCTTCAGGCCATGAACACCGGCCACGACGGCTCGATGACCACGCTGCACGCCAACACCCCGCGTGACAGCATCGCCCGTATGGAAGTGATGTGCCTGATGGCGGGTATGGACCTGCCGGTGCGCGCCATCCGTGAGCAAATCGCCGGCGCGATTGACCTGATCGTCCAGCAGTCCCGCCTGCGCGACGGCAGCCGCAGAATCACCTACTTGACCGAGATTCAGGGCATGGAAGGTGATATGATCACCATGTCGGACATCTTCGAGTTCGAGCAGATTGGTGTTGAGGAAAAGAAGATCATCGGGCGCATCCGCCCGACCGGCATCCGCCCCAAATTCATGGAGCGCCTCGAGGACGCGGGCATCACCTTGCCCCCGCAAATCTTCAGCTCGGGCGGCGGGCGGCGCTAAGCCCGACATCACCCGCACCTACGA
>JALONW010000196.1 GCA_025454725.1 Anaerolineae bacterium | reverse complement strand
GCTGATTTTGACCATCATTGCGCTGGCCGGGCTGTTCTGGCTGGTGACTCGCATCTTCGGGGGGGCGACATGAGCCATACACGTTGGGGTACGGCGCTGGTGCTGGCGCTGATCTTGGGTCTGCTCTCGGCGGGCGGGACGGCGGCACAGTCCGACCAGATTCCCCAACCGCCTGCGCTGCTGGCCTACGCCTGCAATTTTGACCGGGGCGCGAACCGTCTGCACGTCCAAGCCGTTTTCCAGAGTGATGTGCCGGGGCCGGTCATCGGGGCATACGAGCTGACTGTGACTCCGGCAGGCAGTGCCAGCCCGCTCGACACCGACGCGGTGACGGTCATCCGCGCCAATCCGCGCCCGCCGCTTCAGATGATCCTGCTGTTCGACACGACCGATACCGTCCCCGTGACCGAGACCGCGCAGGCGGTCATCGACGGTTTGCTGCCGGGTTTGCAGGCTGCCGACCAAGTGGCGCTGATCACCTTCGACGAAAATGTCTCGCTGCCGACGCCGTTTTTCACCGATAAAGGCGCACTGGCTGACCAATTCTTGCGCGGAATCGGCGTCGGGCGCGGCGACAACCGCGTTTATAACGCCATGCAGTCGGCGCTCGAATCCTTCCCGTTTTCAGACCGTACCCGCCGGGTGATTGTGCTGGTCGGCGACTCTGGTCGGCGCGACGACCCGCAGGTTGCCGAGAGCGAGGTGGCGGCGCTGGCCGAACGCCTAAAGATTCAGGTTTACCCGGTGGTCTTTAACCTGCGCGACAACCCGGACGTGGAAGCGCTGCTCGACATCTCCGCCGCCAGCCGGGGTTTTCAGTTTTTGTACCGTGAGCGCAACACCACCCGCCAAGCCGTCCAGACCACCATCACCACCTACCTTCAGCAGCTCGTGCGCGGCCTCGACAGCGAAATCGAAATCGCCATCGACCCGACCGGCATCCAGCCGACCGCCGATAATCAGATTAACCTGACGCTGACGGCAAAAGGGCCTGCGCTGGACAGCTACACCCTGACCGACCAAATTGTCTGCCCGTACCAAGCGCCCGCCTCGGCCATCCGCTTCGTCACGGCGCTGGACGACACGCCCATCACCGGCCAGATTGACCTCGGCGTGGTGGTCGAGAGCGACCTCGACCGCGACCAGACGCGGGTGGTCTTCCGCGTCAACGATGACGTGGTGCAGACCTCCGACCGCCTCGTCTACACCTTCGACGCGGCCAGTGCTGCGCCGGGGGCGTATATCGTGCGGGCCGAGCTGTGGGACTTGCAGAACAACACCATCGCCAGCACGCCGACCGAGCAGCGCGTCATCGCGCAGCAGCGGATTACGCTCGGTTTGACCGAAGGGCGCGACGCTAATGCGCTGCAAGGCGCGGTCGAGTTCATCGCCGCCACCCAGTCGGATTTTCCGCTGCCGCAGGCCAGTTTCACCGTCGCGCCCGCCGCTGACCCCGAAAACACCCAACCGTTGGGACAGGTCGCCTTCCGCGCCGACGGGACGGCGGTCTTGGCGCTGGATGACATCCGCGCCGCCGTCCAGCGCGTGCTGCCCAACACCGAACCGGGCGACATCCTCATCCTCAACGCGGTTGTCCCCGGCGTAGCCACGGGTGACGCGCCGCTGGCGGTCGCTGACCAGACCCTGCGCTTCGCCTACAGCGTGCCGGTCAACGCCGCGCCGCCGCCGCGCCCGCTGACGCCGCCGGAACGCGTCATCAGCTTCGTCCAGCGCACCGATATGTACTGGTATGCCGCCGCGCTGGTGATCGCCAATCTCATCCTCGTGATGATGACGCGCCGCGAGCGCATCCGCCGCATGATTCTCACGCCCGACAAAATCGACCTCAGCCCGCAGTTGATGACCATCACTGTGCTGCGCGACGGGGTGCGCCAATCGCACACCCTGACCAAAAAGACGCTGATGCTGGGGCGCGGCACGTCCAACGACATCAACCTCGGCGACAGCCCGGACATCTCGCGCCAGCACGGGGTGGTGATGTGGCGGCGCGGCGAGTGGTGGTTCACCAACCGCAAGGCCGGGGTGGTCAGCGAGGTCGAAGGGCGCAAACGGCGCGGCCTGCACCTCACACTGCTCGAACCCGTCACCGAAATGCGGATGGGCGAGGTCATCGTCTTGTTCCACTCCAACGCCCAGCAGGACATCTCGGAGTTCATCAAAACCGATTTGTGAGGCGTGTTTTGGGATAAAATTGGGTTACCTATGCGGAGGAACCGTCTATGACGTGGCAAAACATCCGTGACACCCATCCCAACCGTTGGGTGTTGGTCGAAGCGATAGACGCCTATACCGAAAAGGGACAGCGCATCACGCCTACTCTCATAGTCGTGGGTGAATACGATGATTACTATACAGGCATGGAGGTGTTTAAGCACCTCCATGCCGAGGACATTTGGCGGGAATACTACGTCCTGCATACCTCCCGCCAAACGCCCAATATCGGCGTGCTTGACGCCTTCCAGCGGGTCGTTCACGTTTGAAGGGAAATATCTCATATGTCTCGGCTAATCTTGCGCCTTAACCGAAGTTTAGTTTTACCTATTTACCTGTTGGGCATCTTGTGTTTGTTACTCGTCTTATCGTTGCGGCTTAACGCCCAAGAAGAGGAAACAACACCCCTTCCCGGTACGGTTTTGACCAACCCGCGTGGTATTGAAATGGTTTATGTCCCACCAGCGGTGTTTTCTGTAAGTTTGGCAGAAGACAAGCTCGAAGATTTTTGTGTGGGCTTTGATCCCACGCTTGAAACACAGCGGGATAGAGATTTTTGCGTCTATTTCATCAAACATCCTTCCGGTGCTTATCTTACTTATACCACCCAAATTGCCGGCTTTTGGATGGACAAGTACGAGGTAACACTCGAAAGTTTTCTTGAGTCATGTCCCTATGCCGAACAACATCTGGTAGATATCTGCGACCAAACACGGCTCATGACCGCATACCCACAACTTTTTGAAAACGATCAGCAGCCTGTGATTGGGGTAAGCTGGCATACAGCGACATTTTTCTGCAACTTGCGGGGAGCACGTCTGCCCACCGAAGCCGAATGGGAGTACGCAGCAGCGGGTCCCGATAAACTCCTTTATCCGTGGGGGAATGATTTTGTCTCAGCCTATACCTCATCGCCCGGCTACTCACGGCCCCCTGAAAATACCTATCCAGTCGGGTCGATTGCCGATAACCGCAGTTGGATAGGTATTTACGATTTATCGGGAAATGCGGCAGAATGGGTGGACGACCTTTATATAGACCGCTTTTTCCCGGCCTACTTTGATCAACCGGAGCAGTTGCCCAACGGCTTTCAAATGGACATCGCTAGGGTAGTAAAAGGTGGGTCTTGGGATGGACGTTTGCTGCCACTGGTCAACTTCTATCGGGAAATTCAACGCCCAGAAACCCATAGTGTATATGTTGGTTTTCGTTGTGTGAAAAATATTTGGTTCGATTAATGGAATAAAATCGGGTTATCTCATCCACGGAGAAAACAGCCCATGACATGGCAGGACATCCGAGCCGCCTACCCCGACCGTTGGGCGCTAATTAAAGTTCACCGCGATACCATCGAAACACCAGAACATTTACGGGCGACAACTACCCGCCCCTATATCACCCTCATTCGCCTTGAGGTCATCGCCGATTTCGAGGATGACAGCGCCGCTCACGAAGCCTATCAGCGGCTGCGTGGACAGCCGAAATTACATGAACACCCTGTTCCGAACTCTCATGAATACCATGTGATGCACACCGTGATGCACACCTCACTCGAACAGATCGACGCCATCGAACACGACGACCATTGGCGGCTTCCGCTGGTCGGCTGCATATGCGTAGAGGTCTCCTATCAGCGCTATCCTATCGAGTTGAAATTTGAAAAACACGATGATCGTTTTTCGTTTGACCCGATTTTTCACGCAACGGCCATGATTGAGACAGCGCTTGATGACGCGACAAAAGCGCGGCTGATTGGGTTAGTCGGTCAGACGGTCATCTCGGCAGTAGCGACCCATGCGGGTGAATTGGGCATCGCGTTTGACGACGGCGGCGACCTTCGTGTCCCCGCTGACCCCGACTTTGAGTCATGGCAAATAAGCGGAAGTTTCGGTCTGATGATTATCAGCTTACCCGGCGGCGGATTGGCGGTTTGGTGAGATAGACCACACCCCAAAAACGAAACCTTCCCATTTCAACGCCCCGGCAAACGATGATAAAGTCGTTCCGGGGCGTTCGTACAAAGTGTCGGAAAAATCGCCGCAAAATTCCCACGATTTTCGGTGTGCCGTTGTGCAAAGTGCTGGTATAGTGAATTTACGCACAGATGGCGGCCTTGTTGGGGGGCTGTCCAGCGCATTTATCAACCATTGAGATGACACGGCTATAATCTTGTTAGCCTCCCGGTCGGCGCACGCCGACAAGGGCAGGGTTTTTGCTGCACCATCACGTTGAAAGGTTCATTTATGACTGCCTCGCACCCCGCCGGTGTGGAACTCGTCCACATCCCAACCGACGCACCCGACGCCAGCACGATTTTGACACCGGAAGCGCTGGCCTTCCTCGCCGATTTGACCCGCTCCTTCCGTGACACCCGCGCCGCGCTGCTGGCCGCCCGTGTCGAGCGCCAAGCCCGCCTTGATGCCGGGGAACTGCCCGACTTCCTGCCCGAAACCGCCCACATCCGTGAGTCGGATTGGACAGTTGGCGCAACACCCGCCGATCTGCAAGACCGCCGCGTCGAAATTACCGGCCCAACCGACCCCAAAATGGTCATCAACGCGCTCAACAGCGGCGCATCGGTCTTTATGGCCGACTTCGAGGACGCGACCGCCCCAGCGTGGGGCAACATGATTGAGGGGCAGGTCGCGCTGTCAAAGGCCGTCCGCCGCACGCTCACGTTTACCTCGCCGGAGGGAAAACACTATCAGCTCAACGACAAGACCGCCGTTTTGGTCGTCCGCCCGCGCGGCTGGCACCTCGACGAGAAACACGTCTTGGTCGATGGCGAACCGATGCCCGGCAGCCTGTTCGACTTTGGCCTATATTTTTTCCACAACGCCAAAGCGGCGCTGGAACGCGGGACGGGGCCATATTTCTATCTGCCCAAACTCGAAAACCACCACGAGGCCAAGCTGTGGGATGACGTGTTCCGCCGCGCTCAAGACCTGCTCGGCCTGCCGGTCGGGACGATTAAAGCGACGGTCTTGATTGAGACGATTTTGGCCGCGTTCGAGGCCGACGAAATCCTGTACGCGCTGCGCGACCACATCGTCGCGTTGAACTGCGGGCGCTGGGATTACATCTTCAGCGTGATTAAGAAATTCCGCGCCCACCCCGACCGCGTGCTGCCCGACCGTGCCCAAATCACCATGACCGCCCCGATGATGCGCGCTTACGCTCAGTATGTGATTAAGGTCTGCCACAAGCGCGGCGCACACGCGATGGGCGGCATGGCGGCGCAAATTCCGATTAAAAACAATCCAGAGGCCAACCAAGCGGCCTTCGACAAGGTGCGCGCCGACAAACTGCGCGAAGTCACCGACGGTCACGACGGGACATGGGTGGCACACCCCGGCCTCGTGCCGGTGGCGCTGGACATCTTCAACGAACACATGCCCACGCCCAATCAGGTCAGCCGCCAGCGTGACGACGTACAGGTCACCGCCGCTGATTTGCTGGCCGTCCCGACTGGGCTGCGGATGAATCTGTCGGTCGGCGTGCAGTACGTCGAAGCATGGCTGAACGGCAACGGCTGCGTCCCCCTCTATAACCTGATGGAAGACGCCGCCACCGCCGAAATCTCGCGCGCGCAGGTCTGGCAGTGGCTCAAACACGGCGCTGTCCTCGACGACGGCCAGCCCGTCACCGTTGACCTCATCGACCGGCTGATGGCCGAGGAACTGCTCAAAATCCGCGCCGAGGTCGGTGATGACCGCTTCGAGGGCGGACGCTATCACCAAGCGGCGGAGCTGTTCACCGGTTGGTCAAAGGCCGCCGACTGTCCCGAATTTCTGACCACCCCGGCCTACGAGTTTTTGCCGTAGGGGCGTAGGGGCAAACCTCACCCCGCAGCTCCCTCTCCCTGTGCTTTAGCTACCGAAGGCTGAGAGGGGGAGATGCCCACCACCCGCGTAAAAAATCCCCTCTCCTAGGGAGAGGGGATTTAGGGGTGAGGTTCGCCGACCGGAATGACGGGATAAACATCACCCATAGATTGGGATAACGCGGAGGCCGTATGCCGACCCGCTGTAGTCCGTTGTTGCATTTTTCTGGAACGATTTGCGTTGATTAGGGGAGAAAGAACATCATGCGTAACGCCGACAGCATCACCCGCGACTGGAACACCCGCCCGCGCTGGAAGGACATCCAGCGCCCTTACACCGCCGAGGACGTGCTGCGCCTGCGTGGTTCCGTCCACGTTGAATATTCGCTGGCGCGGCAGGGCGCTGAACAGCTCTGGGATTTGCTCAACCGCGAGAAGTATATCAACGCGCTCGGCGCGCTGACCGGGACACAGGCCGTCCAGATGGTCGCGGCGGGATTGAAGGCCATCTACGTCAGCGGGTGGCAGGTGGCGGCGGACGCCAACAGCGCGGCGGCCACTTACCCCGACCAGAGCCTCTATCCCGCCGACAGCGCGCCGAATCTGGTCAAGCGCATCAACAACGCCCTGCTGCGCGCCGACCAAATCGATGCGATGGACGGCAAACGCGGCACCAACTGGATGGTCCCGCTGATTGCGGACGGCGAAGCCGGTTTCGGCGGGGTGCTGAACACCTTCGAGCTAACGAAGGCCTTTATCGAGGCGGGCGCGGCAGCCATCCATTATGAGGACCAGCTTGCCTCAGCCAAGAAATGCGGCCACCTCGGCGGCAAGGTGCTCGCCCCAACTTCGGAATTCGTCCGCAAGCTGATTTCGGCGCGCCTCGCGGCAGACGTGCTGGACGTGCCGACCATGATTTCGGCCACCCTGCTGGCCACCGACATCGACCCGCGTGACGAGCCGTTCATGACCGGCGGGCGCACGGTCGAGGGGTTTTATCACATTCGCGGCGGGCTCGAATCGGCCATCGCGCGCGGTCTCGCCTACGCGCCGTATGCCGACATGATTTGGTGCGAGACCAGCACGCCCGACCTCGCCGAGGCCAAGAAATTCGCCGAGGGCATCCGCGCCCAGTACCCCGACAAGATGCTGTTTTACAACTGCTCTCCATCGTTCAACTGGAGCAGCCGCCTCGACGCGGCGACCATCGCCAAGTTCCAGCGCGAACTGGCCGCGATGGGCTACACCTTCCAATTCATTACGCTGGCCGGGTTCCACTCGGTCAACCACGCCATGTTTGAATTGGCGCGCAAGTACGCCACCACCGGTATGACCGCTTACGCCGAATTGCAAGACGCCGAGTTTGCATCGGAGCGCGCCAACGGCTACCGCGCCGTCAAGCATCAGTCATTTGTCGGGACGGGTTACTTCGACGCGGTGCAGACGGTCGTCAGCGGCGGTGAGGCCAGCACCACCGCCCTGAAAGACTCGACCGAGGCAGCACAGTTTACGCACGAGGTGGCCGCCGCGGTCGCCAACGGCCAGCGCCAGAGCGCGCCGCCCGCCCCCGCTGCGTCCACACCAGCGCCTGAGCCGGTCGCCGACGGGACGTATAAGCCGGAGTTGGCGCACTAACGCTGATGTCTTGGCTGGGACGGGATACACTGGGGTATAAATTCCCTGCCCACCCGAAAGGACTCCCCCACACCATGCCGACCGATTCGCTTGCCCAACTGACCCGTGAGATGCTTGCCTTCGTCGAGACAAAAGGCTGGACGCAGCCCGGCTCATCGCACCCGCAGACGCCCAAAAACATCGCGCTGTCACTGGTGCTGGAATCGGCGGAGGTGCTGGAACATTTCCAGTGGTCAGAGCAGACCGCCGACCGTCCCGCGCTGGCTGGGGAGCTGGCCGATGTGCTGCTTTACCTGATGCAGCTCGCCCACCTGCACGACATCGACCTCGCGGAAGCGGTGCGCGCCAAGCTCTCGGACAATCAGCGCCGTGAGTGGTGAAAACGGAATAAAAAAGAGGCCGCCACCCGCGGCGAACGGGTCGGCGGCCTCTTTTTTGGGTGGGACTACTTGGCGAAGTTCTGGTTGAACAGGCGCACGATGAAGATGATAACCACCGCGCCGACGATGCTCGACAGGATGACGCCGATTAGCGGAATGCTGGCAAGCCCCCCAACATTGAGGGCATTCAGGATAAACGGCCCAATCAGGCCACCACCCACGCCCAAAATCACGTTACCAACGGCACCCACGCCGTCACCGCCCAGCAGGCGGCTGGCGAAGTAACCCGCGATACCGGCCAGCAGCAGGCCGATGAGCAAGCCGGTCAGCTTGCCGACCAACCAGATACCGATAACGACGATGAAAATCACAACCAAGACCGACATGGTGGAAACCCCTCTGTGTATGTTTGTGTATGTGAACCGATGTCCTATTATACGTGCAATCGAGGCCATTCGTTGCAGAATACATTACCCGCCGCGCTTCTTGTGCGCCAGACGTGTCTCACTGGTGATGAACTCGACCAGCCCGCTGATGGTCGGGTCGGGTCGGGTAGCGGGTGGGACGGCCACCACGTCCGAGCGGATGACTGCCCGCGCTGCCGGTTCGACCTCAGCGAGGCCAATGTGCAGGCGCGGCACGCGCATCAGGCGCAGCAGCCCACCTTCAAAACCAGTCGCGTCCGACGGACGCAGATAAATCGTGAGTTCGGCGCTGGGATGGGCATCGGGCGTGCTGTGGTAGGCAATTGCACCGACCCGTGCCGGGTGCGTGTCGTCCACCACCTGCATCGAGAGGATAGCACGGCTGAGGTCAGCACGGGCGGCGGGTTGGAGCGTGTCGGCATGCGCGGCGGCATAGCCACAGCCGTCCAGTGCGACCACCATACTGCGCCCGCCGGTCTGGTCACAGTGCCACACATCCGGCGCGCACGCCCCGCCCAAATCGACGCACACGACGCGCCCCGCATCGGCACGCAGACGCTGGAGCTGGGTCGCCAACCGAGGGAGCGCGTTCAGGTCGCCGCGCAGGTCATGGGTGTAGAGGATGGTTAGCGTCATGGCTAAAGCTTCGGCTGATGCGGCGCGCCGGGCTTAATCCCCCAAAAGCGCGGGCAGTTCGCTCAGGCTGCCGCTGAGGTTGATGAAGCCCGCCGAGACCCACGCATACACGCCGGTCGGGGTCAGCACCTGCACCCAACGGTTATCGGGGGTGCGTGCCAGCACGACCACTTGGTCAGTCAGACGCAACGCCCCGACCACCTCGCCCGTGGTGCTGGGGTCAGCGCGCAGGTTGGCGGCGGTGTTGGGCGTCCCGACCTGTGCGCCACGCGGCGGCTCAACCGCCCAAATGGTCAGACTGTCGAGGCACACGTCGCTCTGGGCTGGGACCAGCACCGCCCCGTAACCTGCGATGCGCCCGTTATCGGTCACGTCCGCCAGCAGCTCATCGCCAAACCAGTAACGCACGCGCCGGTCGTTGAACTCCATCCGCAGCGTATACCACACCCCCGGCTCGACCGTGAGGCCGTCCTGCGCGAGGCCGGTTTCGACCGTGCCGCTGTAGAGTAGGCGGGTCTGGCCGGTCTGGGAGGACAAAATGGCGCGGTAGCCGCGCAGTGCGTTCGTCCCGTCAAAGCGCCCGATGAGCTGGAACTCGCCGGGGGCCTCGAAGCGCACCACCGCCTCGAGGGTGTAGGCGCTCCATGCGCTGTTGCCGAAGAACAAAATGAAATCTTCGCCGCTGGTGCCGGTATTGCAGTAGGCCTGATGGTCCTCACCGACCTCCTGCACCTGCCAACTCCCCCCACGCAGACGGGTGATGCCGTTGGCGATGCCGTCCTCAAAATCCTCGACGAACATGAAGGCGACCTCTGGGACGCGGGTGGCGGCGCTGGTCGGCGTCAGAGTGGGCAGTGGGATAGGCGTCTCAGTGGCGGTTGGGGTCGGTGTGGCCGACGGGGTGTTTGTGTTGGTCGCGGTATTGGTCGGAGTAGCGGTATTCGTTGGCGTGGCGGTGGCGGTTAGGGTGCGGCTGGGTGTGTGCGTCGGCGTGAACAGGGTGGCCGTCGCGGTCTGGTCGATGGCCGCCAGCGCGGTGAACTCGGTGTTGAGCGTAGCAGCAGCATCGCGGGTGGCGGCGGCAATCTGCCGGACGGTCAGGGTCTCGGTGGCAGTGGGCGAAGCGGTCGGAGTGTCGCTGGGGGTAGGGGTGTCGGTCGGCGCGTCGGTGGCGGTCGATGTCGGGGTGCGCGTGTCGGTTGGGGTCGCTGTCGGCGTATCAGACGGTTGTGGCGTAGCCGAAAGCAGCGCGGCGATTTGCGTCCCGGTCGCGTCGGCAGCGGTGATGGCTTGTTGATTGTTGTTATACGTCAACAGCGCCCAGACCCCAAGCGCTGCGATGAGCATCATTGACAGCAAAATCAGCGCGGTACTGCTGCGGTTTTGGCGGGGCGGCTTGGGTGGCTTCCAATCGGCGGGCAAGACCTCGGTCGGCGGGCTGGGCGGCGGGACGAGCGTGTTTTGGTCTTGCAGCGGCTTCGCGCCCGTCCACTGACTGGTCCCCGGACGGCGCGCCACCGACGGCGGGCGCGGCTCGACCTTGAAGGTAAAGAACCCGGTGGTCGATTCTGGCTCACGGGCGGCCGAAGCGCTCTCGCGCAGCGCCTCGGCAAAGGCGGTGCAGTTAGGCCAGCGGTCTTCCGGCTTCTTCGACATCGCCCGCCCCAGCACGGTCATGGTCTGGATGGGCAGGTCGGGGCGCAAAATGCCCAGCGGGGTCGGCTCGTCTTGCAGGTGCTTATACATCAGGGCAGCGGTGTTGGTGGCCTCAAACGGCAGCCGCCCGGTCAGCGCGGCGTAGGTCGTCACGGCCAGCGAATACTGGTCAGACGACGGGCGCGCCTGCTCGCCCATCCACTGCTCTGGGGGCATGAACGGGGGGCTGCCCATTGCCGTCCCCGTCCCGGTCAAACCGCCGCTGGTGGCGTCCACCAGCTTGGCGATGCCAAAATCGACGAGGTACGCCTTGCCGTTGTCGTCAAAGACGATATTGGCCGGTTTGATGTCACGGTGGACGATGCCCCGGCTGTGGGCGTAATCGAGGGCGGCACTCACGCCGATGAGCAGGTCTGAGACCTCGCGCAGCGACGGCGGCTGACCGGGGCGCTGGCGCATCCGCTGTTCGAGCGACCCACCGTTGAGGAGCTGCATGGCGACGAAGGTCAGGTCGTCCACTGCGCCGAAGTCGTAAATGGTGACGATGTGGGGGTGCTGGAGCGAGGCCGATAGCCGCGCCTCGCGGTTGAAGCGTTCGAGGTAGCCGTCTTGTTCAGCCACCAGCGGCGACATGACCTTAACGGCCACCTCGCGGCCTAGGCTGGTCTGGACGGCGCGGTAGACCGCCCCCATCCCGCCCACGCCCAAGAGCGCCAGCATCTGGTACTGCCCAATGGTCTGACCGACCAATGACTCGAAGCTCATACCACCCCGTTTAATGCTCAGTTTTGTCTCTATTGAACTATAGCCCGTCCGCCCATTACGCGCAACGGTTGGGCGCTTTCCCCCACGCCGCGCACGCGCTTTTGGTCGGTTTGGATGATGCACATCGCCCGACGATGTGCCACAATCAGCGAGAATAGACACTCGATGAGGACGCATCCCCATGAGCGAGACCCAGACCATGCTGTCGCGGGTGGCGGACAACCTGTACTGGATGAGCCGCTACCTCGAACGCGCCGAATCGACGGCGCGCCTGCTGGATGTCTACATCCACACCATCCCAGACGTGCCAGAAATTTTTGAACAGAAGCGCCTGCGCCGCCTGCAAGAGAGCCTATCGGTCGCACCGCTGGAAGCCCCGGTCGATGGCGACAGCCTGTTACAGCAGCTCACCTTCGACGCCGAAAATCCCGCCTCGATTAACCACTGCATCACGGCGGCGCGGGAGAACGCCCGTCAGGTGCGCGAGCAAATCAGCAGTGAGATGTGGACACAACTCAACAAGCTGTACCTCGATGTGCGCTACGCCAAGATGGATGGCATCTGGCAGGACGCCCCGCACGACTTCTATATGAAGGTCAAAGAGGGTTCGCACCTGTTCACCGGCATCTGCGACGCGACCATGAACCACAATCAGGGCTGGCATTTCATCCGCATCGGGCGCTACATCGAGCGCGTGTCAGCGCTGCTGCAACTGCTGACGGTCCATTTTACCGACCTGCCGCTGACCACCCACAACGAGCTGACCACCGACCAATATTTCGAGCTGGTGTCGGTCTTGAAATCGGTGACGGCGTTTGAGGCCTACTGCAAGGTCTACAACGCCAATCTTCAGACGGGTTGGATTACCGAGTTTTTGCTGTTCGGGCGCGATTTCCCGCGTTCGCTGCGCTTCGGGGTCGAGCGCATCCAGCTCTCGCTGCTGACGCTGGCCGACATCACCGGGCGCAGCAAGTCATCGCGGCTGTACCGGCTGTCGGGGCGCTTACAGTCCGCCCTCAGCTATGACGGCATGGACGACATCCGCGACCTGCGCGCCTACCTGACAGGTATCCAAGACCAAATCGCCCAGATTCACAACCTGCTCCACGACACCTACATCGTCTACGCGGTCGAAACGCCGGTGTGACCTCAGTCTCACATCAGCGGACAGGGCAGGCCCTGTCCCTACTTATCACTCATTTCACCCACGGAAGCCCAGAGACGCCTATGTACTACGCTGTCACCCACCTGACCATCTACCATTACACCGAACCCATCAGCGACAGCGTGATGGAAGTGCGGATGCACCCCCGCAACGACCCCAACCAGCGCTGTCTGCGCTTCAATCTTGAGGTGCGACCACGGGCGCGGATATTCTCACACCGCGATTACCTCGGCAACACCATCCACAGCTTTAACATCCCCGGCACACACGAGCGTCTCGCGCTCAAGGCCGAGGGGGTGGCCGAGGTCAAAGCACCCCCACCGCTGCCCGATGCACTGCCCTACAGCGCGTGGGACGACATCGACCAACACAGCCGCGAGCGCGACCTGTACGATATGGTCATGCCCAGTCACTTCACCGAACCGACCCCGCTGCTGGACGATTTCGCCGCCGAAATCCGCTGGGGGCGCATCACCGACCCCCTTACGCTGGTGAGCAGATTAAACACGCAGATTTACGAGGCCTTCGATTATCAGCAGCACATTACCAAGGCCGACTCACCGATTGATGTGGCGCTGTCAGAACGACGCGGTGTGTGCCAAGACTTCGCCCACATCATGCTGGCGCTGACCCGACAGGTCGGCATCCCCAGCCGCTACGTCAGCGGTTACCTCTATCACCAAACTGAAGCCAATGACCGTTCGGACGCCGACGCCTCACACGCATGGGTTGAGTGCTGGCTGCCGGGATTGGGCTGGGTCGGTTTCGACCCGACCAACAACCTCGTGGTCAGCGACCGGCACATTCGGGTCGGGGTCGCCAGCGATTACGGCAATGCGTCGCCGTCCCGGGGGGTGTTCCACGGCGCGGCAGACAGCACGTTGGAGGTGCGCGTCAAGGTCGAGGCGCTGGACGAACTGCCGATGGAGGAGGCCGCCCTCTCGCCGGAAATCGAGCTGCCGCAGTACGCGCAGGGCAACGGCGGCGCGGCGGGCAGTGCGGCAGCTCAGAGTCAACAGCAACAGCAGTAGTAGAGATTACGATTCAGTTTCGCTGGTTTCGGCCTGTGGCAGCGACTCACACTCGATGCTCTCGGTGGTGAAATCCTCGCGTATCCATTCGCCGGTGGTCAGACGCCACCACGTGAACAGTTCGCCACTGTTGTACTGCTGCGCGTCGGCTTCCAGCGTAAACCCGACTGCTGCGCTCCCCACGCGCTCGAACGATGCCCCTGCTCCTGAACGCAGATTCGCCCCATTGATAACCGTCAGCACACAGACTCCGGTTTCCGACGCTGGGCGCGGTGTGGCGCTGGGTGTGGGGGTCGGCGTAATGGTTGGGGTCGGGGTAATGGTGGGGGTTGGAGTCACTGTCGGCGTGGGGGTCGGGCTGGGTGGGATAGGCGTCGCAGGGCCGTCCGGTGCAGCATCTGCCCAACCAATCAGGTAATCCAACTGATGGTCGATTACCTCATTTTGACGGGTTGCCATATCTACCAGCACCAGATAGCGCCGGTAAGTCAGCGCCAGTGTGCGGCTGTCAGGCGACCATGCCAGCGCGCTGTACAGGTTTTGTTGCCCGCCCTCTAGGCACAGGTTTTCGATGGTGCGCGCCTCAAGGTCAATCACATGTGGTACAGCGGCGTTATCCACGAAACCGATATATTTCCCGTCG
>JALONW010000195.1 GCA_025454725.1 Anaerolineae bacterium | reverse complement strand
CTGTTGGACGGAATCAGCCACGATGCGCTGCAAGACGGGCGCGCCCAAGTGTCCGCGGCGGCAGGCCATGCCCACTCAACGCTGGTGCGAATTATGGCGCTCCCGCAGGAGTCACAGCAGGCCCACGCCCGCCTCCTCGCTGACGCCTTTATCTTGACGGCGCAGGCGGCGCTCATGCTCCACGAGGCGCAGTGGGAACTCGACCACGGCCTGATGACCGCCAAGCCCGACATCGCGGATTATTTCATCAACAAGCACCTGCGCCCGGCCTATGACCCGCTGGACGACGACCAATACCTCAAGCGCCTCGCCCGGCTGATGGCGGTGGTGTGAGGAAGGACATCAACCATTTTACCCGCTTGGATAAAATGGTTCCCCGGCTACGAAACCGACAACTGCGGGATAATCACCCGCGCCAAGAGCCATACATCCAGCGCGGCCAAACCGACGGTCAGCGCCACGGGTATCAACCAGCCGTAGCGTGACACGACCGGCAGGCGCGCGCGCAGCGCGTCGAGGCCGACGCCGACCACCACCCCCAGCGGAATCAGCAGCGCGTAAGCGTAGCGCCCCTGAAACTGGACAAACTGCGTGTTGTAGTAGACCAACATCAGCACGCCCAAGCCACCAGCCACGCCCATCAACAGCCAAGCATGGCGCGCCGCCGTCAGCGTCCGCCGACCGACCCACAGCCCGACCGCGCCGATGAGAATCAACGCGCCGAAACCGACCTGCGCCCACAGCGGGATTGGCGCGGCCATCCAGCCGAACATGCCCCAGAAACTCGCGTAAGTGGTCTGCACAGCGGTTTGGAGATACGCCCCCATCCCCACCTGAGCGATGTAGTCGGCGGTGCGGAGCTGACCGACCACCACCGCATCATGGGCGCGCAGGCCAAACGGGTCAAAGAGGCCGTAGAACAGCATATTGCGTCCCCACCACAGCGCCGCCAGTGGCAGCACGGCAAGCCCAAACACAAATGTGTTTCGGATGAGGCGGGGGAAACGCCCCGGTTGTGGTTGTAAATTCCCCTCGCCCTCGCGAGCGGGGAGAGGGGGATTTAGGGGGTGAGGGGCAACCGCCCGTAACACCACCGCCAGCAGCACCACGCCGCCCATCAGATAAACGGTGGTTTTGGTCGCCAGCATCAGGCCGACCAGCACGCCGAGTTTCCATGCCGGAGTCCTGCCGCCCGCCGCGTGGTCGATGCACGCCCATAAGCCCCAGCCGCCCAGCGCCCACGCCAGCGCGTCATTGTTCACCGACGCGAGGATATGGACGTGCTGCGGCACCAGACCGACGAAGGCCGCCGCGCCCAGCGCCGCCCAGCGCTGACCGGGGTAAACGCGCAGCACGACGGCATACGCCGCAACCACCACGCCCACCCCAATCAAGACCGAGGTCAGGCGCAGCGGAATCAGACTGCCGTCAGTGACCATATAGGTCGGGACGAGCAGCGCATAATACAGCGGCGGCTGATGGTCCTCGTACTGGATGTCTTCCAGCTCGGTCAGCAGTTCAGGGGCAAACCGGGCGGCGGTGAGCTGGTTCAGGTAGTCTTGGTCCCAGTCACCGTCGGTAATCAGCGGCGGATAACCGTCCTCAGCCATCTGGCGGACGACGTTGTAGTGCGCCGGTTCATCGGGTGACTGCCACGCCGGGGTGTACGACGCATACAGCCCGGCGACGACGAGGTACAGCGCGACAATCGGCAGCAGGGCGAGGTGACGGCGCAAGCCAGCCCCCTTAGCTCTGCGCGTTTTCGGCGCGCTTGTGGACGGTATCGACGAACTCATCGAACAGGTACAGCGAGTCGTGGGGGCCGGGTGAGCTTTCCGGGTGATACTGTACGCTGAACGCGCCCAATTCGACGTGGCGCAGCCCCTCGACCGTGTTGTCGTTCAGGTTGACATGAGTCACTTCTGCGCCGCCGAGCTGGCTGTCGGCGGTGACGGCGAAGCCGTGATTGTGCGCGCTGATTTCGACCACGTTGGTCAGCAGGTTCTTGACCGGCTGGTTGCCGCCGCGATGACCGAAGCGCATCTTCTCGGTGTTGCCGCCCAGCGCGAGGCCGAGAATCTGGTGGCCGAGGCAGATGCCAAACACCGGCACTTCGCCCAGCAGGCCGCGCACGTTGTTGATCGCGTAATCGACCGCCGCTGGGTCGCCGGGGCCGTTGGACAAGAACACCCCGTCTGGCGACATCGCCAAGACCTCACTGGCGGGCATGTGCGCCGGGACGACCCGCACGCGCAAGCCGCGGTCGGTCATCATCCGCAAAATGTTGCGCTTGATGCCGTAGTCATAGGCGACAATCAGCGGGCCAGACGGCTCGTCGTGGTGGCTGCCCTGATACCACGCCGGGTTGCTGCGCTCCGACCAGTTGTACGGCTCGGCACAGGTCACCTCGTCAACGAGGTTCGCGCCGGACATATCCAGCGAATTGCGCGCCATTTCAACCAGCGCCGCGCCGTCGCGGGCGGCCTCACCGTGCGCGATGGTGGCACGCATCACGCCGTAATCGCGCAGCTTGCGGACGAGTGAGCGCGTCGAGACTTCGCTCAAACCAATAACGCCCTGCTCGCGCAGGAAACTATCAAGGTCGCCCCGGTTGCGCCAGTTGCTGACGATGGGCGACAGCGCGCGCACGACGAACCCCGATACCCACGATTTTTCGGACTCGACATCTTCTAGGTTGACGCCGGTGTTGCCGACGTGCGGCACGGTCATCGTGACAATTTGGCGGTAGTACGATGGGTCGGTCAGGATTTCCTGATAACCGGTCATCGAGGTGTTGAACACCGCTTCGCCGGTCTGGACGCCTTCTGCGCCGAAACCAACCCCCGGAAACAGCGTTCCGTCTTCAAGAGCCAACAGACCTTGCATGGATGTGCGCCCCCGCAGCATGTGATTGTACAGACCCGTTAACACCGCCATTGGCCTGCTTGACGCATACCGATGCGCGGCGTTAGGATGCAGGGACAAGTATAACAAGAGAAACGCTCATGATTGAGGTCGAAAACCTAAGCCGAGCCTACGGCAACGCTACGGCGCTGGATGGAGTATCGTTCCGGGCAGAACCGGGCGAGGTGGTCGGTCTGCTGGGGCCGAACGGCGCTGGCAAAACCACTACCATGCGGATTTTGACCGGCTTCATGCCGCCGTCCGGCGGTCGCGCCCGTGTCGCTGGGCATGATGTCGTCCGCGACTCGATGGCCGCCCGCGCCAGCGTGGGCTACCTGCCGGAGCGCACCCCCATTTACCCGGATATGACGGTCGAGGGCTGTGTGACATTCTGGGCAGAGCTGCGCGGGGTCAAGCGCCCGCGTGACGCCGCCCGCGAGGCGCTGGCCGCTGTTGACCTGTCAGACCGCCGCCAGTCGCTGGTGCGGAATTTGTCCAAAGGGATGCGTCAGCGGCTCGGCCTTGCCCAAGCGCTGGTGCATAACCCGCCGGTCGTCATCCTCGACGAGCCGACCATCGGCATCGACCCGGCGCAGGTCATCGAGGTGCGCCAGACGGTCAAAGACCTCGGCAAGGGGCATACCGTCTTGTTCAGCACCCACATTTTGACCGAGGCCGAACAGGTCTGCGACCGCGTGGTCATCTTGAATCAGGGTAAGGTGGCCGCGCACGGGACGCCCGAACAGCTCCGCAAGAAATTATTCGGCGGCGACCGACTGCATGTCCAGATTAACGGCATCAAAGGTGACGCCGCGCTCAAACTGCTGCGCGAGGCCACCGGCGTCGCGGCGGCAGAGGCGGACGGCACCGGCTTTTTGGTGCGCGCCAAACCGGGCGTAGACCCGCGCACGCATATCGCCGGGGCGGTGCAGCGGGCGGGCGGCCTCGTCGTCGAGATGCGCCCCATCGACCTGACACTGGAGGACATCTTCTTGAACCTTGTCGGTGCGGACAGCAAGGGGGGTGGCTAACATGCGCGGGATTGGAATCGTCTTCCGGCGGGAGATGGCCGCCTATTTCACCTCGCCCATCGCCTATTTAATCGCGGCGGCCTTCCTCTTGGTCACCGCGCTGATTTTCAACACCAACCTGACCCTGAGCGTCACCCAAAACCCGGTTAATGTGGCGGAAGTGCCGAACGCGCTGGCCTTCTTCATGATTTTCTTTGGCCCCGTGCTGACCATGCGCCTTCTGGCGGAAGAAGCCCGTGAGGGGACGATGGAACTGCTGCTGACCGCCCCGGTCAGCGAGTGGGCGATTGTGGTCGGTAAATTTTTCGGCGCGTGGGCGTACTATTCGCTGCTGCTGCTGCTGACGCTGGTCTATCAGGTCATCTTGATTCTGGCGACCAGCCCAGAGGTCGGGCAGGCCGTCAGCGCCTATATCGGCATTTGGTTATATGGCGGCGCGGTGCTGGCGATTGGTCTGCTGTTCTCCGCGCTGACCGACAGCCAAGCGCTGGCCGCCTTCCTGAGCATCGCCGTCCTGACGCTGCTGTACCTCGGTGAGGCCGCCGGGCAGATTGTCGCCAACCTCGACCTTGCCGCGCTCATCCGCACGCTGACGCTGCCGGGGCATTACGTCGGTTCGTTCGCCGTTGGGCTGGTGCGCTTCGAGGACATCGTATTTTTTAGCGGCGTAATCGTCATCATGCTCTACGGCGCGCTGCGGGCGCTCGAATCGCACCGGACGGGCGGGCTGGGCTTCAAGGCGCGGGGTCTGCGCTCGTTGGGCGGGACGGTGACCGGCCTTGCCGTGCTGATTGTGATGGTCGGCGGGGTCTACGTCGCCAGCGCCAACGCCGCCATCACCCTCGACATGACCGAGAGCCGCCAGTATTCGCTCTCATCAGAGACGGTGGCCGTCCTCAACCGGGTGGAGCAGGCCAACCGCGAAATCCGCATCACTGGTTTCTACAGCGCCGAGACCATCGGCTACCGCCAGCTTGACGACGCCATCGCCCGGCTGTACGAGGCCGAGACCGACGGCCTGATTACGCGTGAATACCACGACCCGACCGAAAACGTCACGCTGGCCGAACAGTTTAATGTCCAAATCGACGGGGAGCTGTTCGTCAGCTACCTCGACGAGGCCGGGCGGGTCGATTTCAGCACCGTGCGCCGCGTCAACGCAGAAAACAGCCAAGAGCGCAACCTGTCTAACGCCATTTTGCGCCTGCTCGACATCAACCGTTTCCAGATTGGGTTTGAGGTCGGCAGCAGCAACCTCGACCCAGAGGACACCTCGGATCGGGGCATCAGCGGCGTGCTGAACGGGCTGGAAGCCAACGGCATCACCACCCGCGCCATTAACCTCAACCAACTGGGTGCGACGGGTCTCGATGTGCCGACTGAGGTCACTGCGCTGGTGCTGACCGAGATGCGCGAGCCGCTGAGTGACTTAGGATTGCGCGTGTTCCAGCGCTACCTCGACCGAGGCGGGCGCGCCTTCATCCTCGCCGACGCCGATTTTGGGGCGACGCCGTTCCTCAGCGCCAGCGACCCGCTGAATAATTATCTGTGGGAGGCGTTCGGTATCCGCATGGCCGATGCGGTCATCATTGATGGGCTGTCGAACGCCGGTTCAGAGCTGGACATCCTCAGCTATGCCACCTCGGACGGTTCGACCATCACCGACCGCATCAACAACCCCGAAAACATGTCTTCGCAGGCGCTGTTCCGCATCACCCGCGCCGTCGAGATTAACCCCGACCCGCCCGTCCAGAACGGGATGGTCATCGCCACTTCGCCGCAGAGCTACGGCGAGACCAACTTCGAGAACGTCGCGGCGTGGGCGAACAACACCACCACCGGGGCGCGGGTCATCCTCATCGGCGACTCGAATTTCATCACCAACGGCCTTGTGCAGAACCCGCAGGGCAACGGTATTTTGTTCACTGACGGAATCACGTGGCTGACCGGCTTCGGCGAGAGCCTCGTGTTTGCCCCGCAGGCGCGCACCACCAACATCCCGACCGTGTTCCTCAGCACGCAGGCGCTCGACACCATCGCGCTGGTGACGGTGGTCATTTTGCCGGGGCTGGTGGTCGCGTTCGGGCTGGGGGTGCGCTGGCTGCGCTTCGGCGCGACCACGAACTGGCAGTAGCCAGCGGTCGGGTTGTTGGCGAAATATTCTTGGTGGTAGGCCTCGGCGATGTAGAATTTTTCGGCGGGGACGACCTGTGTGACGATGGGGCTGGGATACAGCTTCTCCGCCGTGATTTCGGCGATGAACGCCTCGGCGGCCTGCTGCTGCTCTGGGCTGTGATAGAAGATGGCCGAGCGGTACTGCGTGCCAACGTCTGCGCCCTGCCGGTTGAGGGTGGTGGGGTCGTGGATGGTGAAGAACACGCCCAACAGGTCGGCAAAGCTGGCCTGTGACGGGTCGAACGTGACCTGCACGACCTCGGCGTGGCCGGTCTCACCCGTACAGACCGCGTTGTAGGTCGGGTTGACGACGTGGCCGCCCATGTAACCCGATTCGACCGATATCACGCCCTTGAGCTGGTCATAGACCGCCTCTAGGCACCAAAAACACCCGCCGCCGAGCGTGGCGACCTCTGTCTGTGTGGACATAATCATTGTTCCTTCCCTGATTTGGGGATTCCGTGGGGTTTGGGGGGTGAGCGACCCGCTGGGTCGCCCCTATCATGATTACGGATGGTCTGGCGGGGGTGGATGTTACTTGGGGGGAAGAACCCACTTTTGCGGTGGTTTTAGGACGGCGGGTGAAACACATTCACCCTAAATCCCCCTCATTGGGAAAAGGTTAAGCGATATGATGGTCTTGGCGGGAGTGGCGTCGCCCCAGATGCATTTTAACAAACGAATACGGATTTAAATTTTGGCGGACGCGCCGTTGCGCGTCCCTACAAATCGGGTCAGGTCGTAGGGACGCCCAACGGGGCGTCCGTGATTGAGTAACCCGAATCTCCGTATTGATTTGTAAAACTGCATCTGGGGGCTGATGGGTCGCCCTGAGTCACCGCCAAAACCCGCACAAAGAGATGTGGAGCAGCTAGGCTTACTCGTAAGCGGCCTCTGCGTACTCCCGCGCTGTGCCGGTCACCGGCTTGAACGCGACCCCGCGCCCCTCGGCGGCGGTGATGTCAGTGGCGATGCGGTCACGCAGTTGGCGCAGGTCCTTGTCGGTCGGGTCGAGGCGCAAGCCGTCTTCAACCAGCGCCTGCGTCACCTTGAGCAGCGATGCGCCCTTCATCAACAGGCGGGCAAGGTCCACGATGGTCGAAACGATGTCGGCGCGGTCGTTGGACTCATAGGCGAGGTGCAGCGCTTGGCGGTAGTGCGTGACGGCTTCGCCCAACACCCCGGCCTGCTGTGAGGTGTAGCCGAGGTTGGAGAGCTGGACGGCCTCCTCGCGCTTGTCGCCGAGGTCGCGGGCGATGAACAGCGCCGACTTGTGGAAGCTGATGGCCTCCTGCCAGCGTTGAAGTTCGGCGTAGGCCGCCCCCAGCGCGCCCTTGGTGCGCCCCTCGAAGTCGCGCTTGTTCTGTGCCTTGAACAGCGCCAAACCCTGCTCCCATGTGTCTACCGCCCGGTCGGGGTCGCCGCTGTCGAGCTGAGCATACCCCAGCTTGTAGAGGATGAGCGCCTCGTGGGTCGCGTCGTCGGTGTTGCGCGCCAGCGCCAGCGCCTGCCCATACACGCGCACGGCTTCGGCGCTCTCGCCCAACTGCTGACGGGCGTCGCCCAGAGTCATCAGAAGCTGAAGTTGGGTCTCATCATCGCCCAGCGCCTCGGCCAATTTGATGCCGCGAGTCGCGTGCAGGACAGACGCCTGCGCGTTCTCGGTCTTTTCAGTCAGCGCGGCGAGGATTTCGAGGATTTCGAGCTGTCCAGCTTGGTCCTCACGGCGCTCGTACACGTCCAACGCCTCGTTGTAGGTGGCGATGGCCTCAATCAGCATCCCCTGTTCCATTTCGAGGTTGCCCAACTGGCGCAGCGTGGTCGTCTGGCGGGCGAGGTCGCGGTCCTGCCGCGCCTGACCCAGCGCCGTCCGCAGCGCGACAATGCGAGCCTCGACCGTTACCGGCTCGGTATGGCCGATGGCGTCTAAGAGGCCGCTGTCCTCCGGCAGGTCGTCGTCCTCATCGTCGAGGTCATCGAGGTCATCGTCTTCGTCGTCATCCTCATCATCATCGTCCAGCGTGCCACGAGCAACGGCCTCAGCCACCGCCGACGACACCGATTCCTCGACACTCCCGCCCGCAATCGAGTCGAACAGCGCTTCCGCCGCCGCCGAGTCCTCCGAGAGGTCGTCGTCCTCGTCGTCGAAATCCTCGTCCTCGTCATCAAGGTCTTCATCTTCCAGCACGTCCTCAGGCGAGGCCGGTTCGACGTGAGCGGGGAAGGCCGCCGCCCCGACGCCGCGCATCAGCGACAGCTCGTAGCGGTAGCCGCGCCCATCGACGAAACCGTCGGTCCCGGTCAGCGCGCTGATGAGCTTACCGCTCAGGTCACGGTTCCCTTTGGCGTTGGCCTCGCGTGCCAGCGCCACAAAGTTCTCAATCTCAGCGCTCAGGCGGTCATGTGAGGCCGCCCCGCCCGCGCTCTGGTCCTGCGCGAAGCTGACCAGCGACTCGCGCACCTTGTCGCGCAGTGTGTCCAGCCGCCCCATGGTCTGCAAGCGCTCGACACAGAAGCGGCGCATCACGCTGTGGAGGCGGAAGTACGGCTTGCCGCCGCGCTGTCCGGCCTCGACCAAGCGCAGGCGCGCCAAACCGGTCAGCGCCTGCTGCAGCGAATCGACCGGTGCGCCGGTCACGAGGTGCAGCAGGTCGAGTGAACCGCCGCCGGTGTGCATCGCGCCCAGCATCAGGATAACGCCCTGAAGCGCCGAGTTCAGCGCGGTAAAACTGACCGTCAGCGCCATACGGTTGGGTTCGTCTTTCGCCCCCGCCGCCGCCTGCTTGAGCGAATTGGCAATTTGGGCGGGCTGGAGCTTGTTCGCTAGCAGCGTGCGCGCCAAGACGCACAGCGCATATGGCTGGTTGTTGAGCAGCTTGCAAATAGCACGGATGTCGGCGTCCGCGTCTGCGCCAGACAGATTGGCTTCCTGCCTGAACAGCGTGACAGCGTTATCGGTCGAGAGCGCGCCCAATTCCACCGTCACCCACGGCCCCGCCTGTACGTTGCGGTCGAGGATGAGGGTCGGGACACGGTCGGCGCAGCGTGTGACGAACTTGGCCGCCGTCACGACATCGAGGCTGCCGTCCAGCACGACCAGCGGCTTATGGCGCTGCAAAAGTTCGGCCACCGCGCCCACCATCCCCAGCGGGTTATCGGTCAAGGCGATGTCACCGACGTTGTAGGCGCGCCCGACGCGCACGAGCAGCGCCTCTAGTGTGGTGTCAGAATCGACCGTGAGCCACAGCACACCGCCGGGCTGCTGGCTCATGGCGCTGGCGAGGGTCAGACCGAGGGCGGTCTTGCCCATGCCTTCTGCGCCGTGGACGAACACGGCACGAGATTCTTTCAGGACTGGGTAGACCTGCTGCAACTCCCCCTCACGTCCAATCAGGCGGGCGGGCGGCGTCTGCGGCAGTTCGGCGGCGCTGTGGGCGGGGCGTTCGTGTGGGTGAAAATCGACCATAAATCGCTCGTCCTGCTGTTAAGGGGGCATCATCAGGGATAAATGTGGGGAGTATAACACCACATCGCACACTTTGCAGATTTACCATCGTACCGGGCGGCGTTCGTGTGCTCCAACGGCATAGAACATCCACCAGTCAGCGGACGTGCTGGTTCACTCGCCCGACACGCCAACGTGTTCGGCAACACCGTCACCGTCAGTGACAACAGCAATGCCCTAGGCCGCACAAGTATTTTTGCACCCCTTATATCATACCCTTACTGTGAAATGAGTCGGGGTATCCCACTGAACCTCACATCCCAACCCCCTCAGCCCTGAGAGAGGGGGAGATGCCCACTCCTCGCGTTAAAACCCCTCTCCTAGGGAGAGGGGCAGGGGTGAGGTTTTGGACGCCATCCCCTGAACAAACCCTAGCGCGGCGAACAATTCACATTAGGCGTATCATCATAAGAATGATGAACCCCAAAAAACCTAGGTTTAACAAGAATAATCCTATGCGAGACCACCACACCATAAATAATGCGCCATAATGATAAAAACGCAAAAAATAGATACTTCCCAGCGGGACAGGGGTATCTTCTTTGGGACGCCCGGGAAATATTGCATCTGCCTTAACATAACCCAAATCGAGGGCGTCCCTGCTGATTTTTCTCATGAAACCGGAGAACTTTAGAAATACCAGTAAAAATAAAAACAGAGGCAGGTAGACCACAAAAAAGGCCTCGACAATAAGGTACATTTTAAGTCCATTTTCCGCTATGTGAACAGGTTTTCTAGAAATATTGCGGCGGCTTAGGTTTATGTCGATGATGGGTACGATAAGGTGGACGATGATTATAGTAAGCCTCAGGTGGAACGATGTGCAACAGTGGGAGAGGGGGCTTCGTTAGCATCCAACCCCCAGCGCAACCAAACCCCCGCCGGGCGGGTTAGAATAGGTAACACAAAATTGGGTTGTATATGCTGCCCATCCTTTATCGATTCATTAGGACACAGCCCCATGTCGATCACTAAACACGATGCCTTGGAGTATCACCGCCAAGGCCGCCCCGGTAAGCTCGAAATCCGCCCGACCAAACCTTTGACCACCCAGCGCGACCTTGCGCTCGCTTATTCGCCGGGGGTGGCCGAAGCCGTCCTCGAAATTGACCGCGACCCGATGACCATTTTCGAGCTGACGGCCAAGGCCAACCTCGTGGCGGTCATCAGCAATGGGACGGCCATCCTCGGCCTCGGCGACCTCGGCCCAGAGGCGTCTAAGCCGGTGATGGAGGGGAAGGGCGTGCTGTTTAAGCGCTTCGCCGACATCGACGTGTTCGACATCGAAATCAACGCCAAGACCCCCGACGAAATCGTCGCGGCGGTGCGCGCCGTCGCCCCGACCTTCGGCGGAATCAACCTTGAGGACATCAAAGCGCCGGAATGTTTCGAGGTCGAGCGCCGCCTGCGCGCCGAGCTGGACATCCCGGTCTTTCACGACGACCAACACGGCACGGCCATCATCACCGGGGCGGCGCTGCTCAACGCGCTGGAAATCACCAACCGTGACATCCGCAGCCTGAAGGTGACGATTATCGGCGCGGGCGCGGCGGGCATCGCCAGCGCGGAATTTTATGTCGTCCTCGGCGTGCAGCGCGAGAACATCACCATGGTGGACGTGCATGGCGTGGTCTACGCTGGGCGCGAAGTCGATATGGACGAGTACAAAGGTAAATTCGCCCACCCGACCGACAAGCGCACGCTGGCCGACGCCATCGCTGGGGCGGACGTGTTGCTGGGACTGTCGAAGGGCGGCATCGTCACGCCCGACATGCTCAAGACGATGAACCCCAATCCCATCATTTTTGCGCTGGCGAACCCGACACCAGAAGTGATGCCGGAAGTGGCGCGCGAGGCACGCCCCGACGCGATTATCGCCACTGGGCGCAGCGACTTCGCCAACCAAGTCAACAATGTGCTGGGCTTCCCGTTCCTGTTCCGCGGCGCGCTGGACGTGTATGCCCGTCAGATTAACGAGGCGATGAAATTGGCCGCCTGCCACGCACTCGCTCGCCTCGCCCATGAGGACGTGCCAGACAGCGTGATGTCGGCCTACGGGGTGCGCCACCTCAAGTTTGGGCCGGAATACCTCATCCCCAAGCCGCTCGACCCACGGGTTTTGCTGTGGGTCGCGCCCGCCGTCGCCAGCGCCGCGATGCAGTCGGGTGTGGCGCGCCGCAATATCGACCTCAGCACCTACCGCGACGACCTCATCCGGCGGCAGGGGTTCGGTCAGCAGTTCCGCTATACGCTGTTCAACACGGTCAAGGCCGGTGAGAAAAAGCGCATCGTGTTCGCTGAGGGCGAAGACCCCAAGATTATCCGCGCCGCCCACCGTGTCGAGGAGGAGGGCATCGGCACGCCGATTTTGTTGGGCGACGCCGCGACCATCCGCGCCGGAATTGATGACCTCGGCTTTGTGTGGGAGCCAACCATCGTCACGCCCGGCCCGGACACCGACCCGCACTACGCCCGCTATGCCGATGAGCTGTACGGCCTGCGTCAGCGCAAGGGCGTCAACCTCAACCGCGCCCATTCGATGCTCCGCAGTGTGAGCTTTTACGCGCCGATGATGGTGCGGATGGGGCAAGCCGACGCCTACGTCAGCGGCCTGAACCGTGAATATCCCGACGTGGCGCGCCCGGCCTTCCAAGTGTTGGGGCGGCGCGACGGGGTGAAGACGGTCAGCGGCGTGTACATCATCATCGTCAAGAACCGGGTGTATTTCTTCACCGACACGACCATCAACATCGACCCCGACCCCGAACAACTGGCGCAGATTGCCATCAGCGCGGCAGATTTCGCCCTCAGCCTCGGCCACCCGCCCCGCGTGGCGATGCTGTCGTTCAGCAACTTCGGCAGCGTCGAACATCCGCTGGCGAACAAGATGCGCGACGCGGCGGCACTGGTCAACCGCCTGCGCCCCGACCTGCCGGTCGATGGCGAAATGCAGGCCGATACCGCCGTCGTCGAGAGCCTCGTCAACGAGCGTTTCCCGTTCAGCCGGGTGAAGGACGCCAACGTCTTGGTGTTCCCCGGCCTCGCCAGCGCCAACATCGCTTATAAGCTGATTGCGCGCTTGACCGAGGCCGAGGCGATTGGCCCGGTGCTGTTGGGGACGGGCGCGCCGGTTCAGGTCTTGCAGGCCGGCGACGACGTGGAGAGTATCGTCTCGCTGGCCGCCTTCGCCGCCCTCGACGCCCAGCGCCGGAAGTAGGGGATTTAGGCGGATGATAGAAAAAACCACCTCGCACGAGGTGGTTTTTTTGTTGCCGTGTGTTTAGCTAATGTATCCCAGAACCTGCGCGCCGCCCAACCAATACACCCAGATGATAAAGGCGTTCGAGAGGACAAGGGCGAGGAACAGAGGAGCAGTGAATAGAGGTTTTTGAGTGTGAAGTATTTTGTCCGAATCGGTCATTATCCCCAAAACAACAAAGAACTCTAAAATGCTCGCTACACCGCCTACCATAGCCACTGCTACCCCAATTTCAACACTGCTCTCTACACCGATTGCAATAATGAAAGCCACAACCATTATAGATAAAAATAATAACCAAACTGTCGCATCATCATTAATGGTTGTAAACCCCAAAAAGCCGGTCAAAACCCAAAGCAGGATTATAATCGAAAGCAATATTATAGGGTTAATAGAAATCGACGGAGCCTGAACCATTAGATTTTCGTTTGTCACACCGCCCATGAGTATTACAAAAATCGGAAGCTGCATGTTTAATTTCAAACTCAGTAAAAGCAACATGCACAGATTTAGCACTAATTCGGATATAATGAGAATTGGTGGGATGATTACGGCGGCCAAGTCCACAGGTTACCACTTCTTCCTG
>JALONW010000194.1 GCA_025454725.1 Anaerolineae bacterium | reverse complement strand
GGTCAGCGCGCCGACCTCCAACCGATAGGTGGTGTAGTAGCTGCCGTTACAGCCGGTGTCGATGTCCGCACCGCCGTCTTTGTCGAAGGTCAGCGTGACACCGCTGTCGGCAGTGATGAGGCGCTCCCGACTGGGTAGACCATCGTCAATCAGCACCCAAGCTGAACCGGGCAAAGCAGGGATGGCGACGAACACCAGCGCACTGCCGTCGCTGAGGTCGAGGACGAGCCGCTCAGGGCCGATGCGGCGGTAGCCTGTGACCTGTGACAGCGCGGCGAAGTAGTCCGCCTCCTGTTGGTTGAGCATGTTGTCAACACAGGCCATCAAGGTGCTGAATACATCGCTGAACCGGAGACTGTTCCCGTCAACTGTATAGCTGCCGCCGTAGCTGTTGCAGCCGCCAGAGCCACCGACTTGACCGTTTTTATCGAAGGACAAAGTAATGGATGTGCCCTCAATCATTGGCGCGCCCTTGTTTTCAAGAAGATACCAGCCTGTCCCAGCCAGTGGATTATTAGTCGGGGCATCGTCGGCGTTGACTGCGCCCGGCAGCGCCAGCGCAACCATCACCAGCGCGGCAAGGACAGTCAACGGGGCGAGTAAAAGTTTCATGGCGGTTCTCCCTCACATATATGCTTACGCTATGTGTTCCATACGTCAGCGGGTGGGAATTTGTTCCGTTACGGACATAGTATGCCCTGTCCAAGCTGCCCATCCGTTTACAAATCACCTTCATATAGGCTTGGCCGGTATGCTTTTAACGGGCGGGCAAGTCTTGCCCCTACAAAATGGATTATCCCGCGCCATTTTCACTTATACGCGAGAGGGTTTCTTCTTGTGCGGACAAGCCTCATGTCCTATCCACCCTCATCACTCATCACCCATCACTCATCTCTTCCCACCCCCAGAAATTGGGGGCTTGACCGTTTTTGAAAACGCACTTATATTTAGCCTGTAGGTTAATTAACTGATTGGTTAAAAAAGATGACGCAGCCACCTGACCGTTTGAGCGCCATCTTCGCGGCACTGGCCGACCCGACACGCCGAGCGATTCTCGCTCGCCTGACCCAAGGCGAAGCGACGGTCAAAGAGCTTGCCGAGCCGTTCAACATCAGCGCGCCAGCCGTGACCAAACACCTCAAGGTGCTGCAACGTGCTGGGCTAATCACCCAAGGACGTGAGGCACAGTGGAGGCCGTGCCGCCTAGAGCCTGCGCCGCTCCGGGAGGTGAACGACTGGCTAGAGCGCTACCGCCGTTTTTGGGATGAGAGCCTCGACAAGCTGGACGTTTACCTCAAAACCCTTCAGACCAACCCGCCGCAAGAACCCACCACAGACACCGAACCGACCGACCCAACCACAGGAGCCTAAAACATCATGTCTGCTATGCAAACCCGCGCTGACCTCGCCACCCGCCAGTTTTTCGTTGAGCGCGTCTTTGACGCCCCCCGCACGCTGGTCTTTGAAGCCTTCACCAAGTCTGAACACCTCGTCCACTGGTGGGGGCCGAAGGGCTGGACCCTCCCCGTCTGCGAGCTAGATTTCCGCGTGGGCGGGAAGTGGCACTACTGCATGAAGGGACCAGAGGATATGGAGTCGTGGGGTCTGGCCGTTTATGAAGAAATCAATGCGCCCGAATCGTTCCTCTACCGCGATTACTTCTCCAACGCCGAAGGAATGATATCCGAGGGGATGCCGGGGATGCTCATCCGCATGGAGTTCATCGAGGAGCCGGGCAATAAGACCAAAGTCGTCTCGACCACGCTGTTCAACAAGGCCGAAGACCTTGAGCAGGTCATCGAGATGGGCATGGTCGAGGGGCTGACCGAGACGTGGGACCGCCTCGTTGAGTACCTGACCACGCGCTAAAAAACCGTCCGCTAAAAAACCGCTCATGCTGGAAGTAATATCTGGTAGAGCGGTTTTTTTTTGTTAAATATCCGCGGGCGTAAAGGGAAGATGGACGGTGCTGTAGCGCCGGATGGATATTCCCGTGATAAGATGCAAACCGTCAAATAACCCTTTGCATATCCGATGGATAAGCCGCCATGCATTTAGTGAATTTACCACGCACACTGTTGATGCAGCACCGCTTGTTTGTCGCGCTGTGTGCGTGTTTCTGGGCGATGGTCTGGCTGTACGGCTCGGTCTTGCCCCCATTTGAGGGGCCGGACGAGAAGGAACATCTCGCCTATGTCCTCCATCTGCGCCAGACCGGGCAGTACCCCACGTATGACGACCAAGCGCGCACCCCGATTAACCAACAGGTCGGACAGCCGCCGCTGTATTACACGCTGGCCGCGCTCTACAGTTTGCCGCTGATAGACGCCAGCATGTTGGACGCCAACCACGTCAACCCCAACCCGTGGACAGGTTATCCCGCCGCGCCGACCTCAACGGATAACCGCAATAATACACTGATGAACCCGGCCAATCATTTCTTGACGCCCGAACAGGCGCGCTTGAGCCAAGCCGTCTACGCCGTGCGCGGGCTTTCGTTGGTATTGGGCTGGCTGGCATTGACCGGTATCTACTGGGGCGGGTTGGCGCTGTGGCAGTCGCAGGGATGGGCGGTGTTTGCCGCGCTGATATTTGGTTTCGCCCAGCCCGTCCTCCAGACTTTTAGCGTTGTGACCAACGATGCGGCGGTCTTGGCATTTTCAGCGTTGGCGTTGGGCGGTTCGCTCCACCTCATCCGCCGCTGGGATAATCCACGTCTGCTGGCCGTGACCGGATTGTTTTTGGCGCTGGCGGCGCTCTCGAAGGTCAGCGGTTTGATATTCTATCCGGCGGCGGCGCTGGCCGTCCTGATAGGATGGTGGCAGTCAGGGCGGCCTACCTTTTCACGTTTGCTGCGAGCATGGCTGATATTGGGCGTGGTCGCGGGCGGCTTGGCGGGGTGGTGGTATGTGCGCGGGCTGGTGCTGTATGCCGACCCGTTCGGGACGCTGCCGCACCAACAGATGTACTGGGGCTTTGCCGAACCTCAGCCGCTTGACCAAACCTTGGCGCGTCTGCCCGTGATTACCCAGACTTTTTGGTTTAACGCGGGCTGGGGCGAGGTGCGCCCGCCGGAATGGTTCTATCTGCTGCCCAACGCGATTTTGCTGGCGGCGGGATTGGGGGTGCTGCGCGGCCTGCGCCGCCTCGATGGTAGGGCACTGCTGCTGATGATGGTCTTAGCGCTGGGGTTTGCCGCGCTCATCCGCTGGATGCAGACTGCCGACCTCGTGACCGGGCGTTTGTATTTGCCGTACACGCCTGCGCTGACTATTCTGATGGTCTGGGCGGTGCGCCATGCGCCGTGGGCGACCGTCTGGCGGGCGGCATTGGCGGGCGCATCTGGCATGCTGGCAATCATCGGGGCGGTGACGGTGGTCTACCCAGCGCTGGCAGCCCCGGCGTTTGTCGATGCTCCGCCTGCTGACCTGCGTGGCGGCACGGCTGATTTCGGATTTGCAAAGCTGTTGGGCTATCGGCTGGAAGATGACGTTTTGCGTGTGGGCGAGCGCCCCGAAATCACGCTGTGCTGGCAGGCCGCGCCGGGGGAATGGGCGATTCCTGTGCCATATGCCTTCAGCGTGCAGGTGATTACCATCACCAGCCGCGACCCGCTGCAAGTAGCCGAGCCGATTGTCGGCGGGCGCGAGTCGTACCCCGGCCTCGGCAAATATACGCTGTGGCAGCCGGGGCGCATTTTCTGCGACACCTTCGATTTTCCGCTGAACGAGAAGGCCGTCCCCGGCCAAGAATACGCGCTGTTCGTCACCTTGTTCGACCCCGTGACGACGGCGGGCATTATCGGTTACAGCCCAGACGGAGGTGAGGGGCGCATTTTGGGGACGGTGCAGGTCGAATAACCTCATCCGCTGCGCCCGCCATTGATTATTTTGCGTTTGCACCGCGCCGAAACGATTTCGTTTGTGTGCGTCGCCAACGCGGGCGCGCTGTTCCATAATGCCGGGCAAGATGCACCAAAAATAACGGTCAAATTGCCTAAAGTGTTGATGAAATGACTTCTGTACCTGTAGGGATTGCCGGATTCGGCACTTTTTTCCCGCCCCACATTGAGACCGCCGCTGACCTCGCCCCGCTGACCGGTATCCCGGAGGTGGTGCTGCGCGAGAAGATGGGCATCATCCAGCGCCACATCGCGGACGACGCGCACCCCGTCACGTTGATGGCCTCCCGCGCCGCTGATAAAGCCATCGCGCAGGCGGGCATTTCGCCGTCGCAGATTGGGCTGGTTATCTCGCACGGCAGCGAACACAAAGACCATCTCGTTTGGAACGCCGCTTCTAAGATTATGCACAACGTCGGCGCGACCAACGCCTATGCCTTCGAGATGTACGCGCTGTGCGCCGGTGCGCCGATTGCGATGCACACCGCTCGCGCCCTCATACAGTCTGACCCGCGCTTAAACTATGTGCTGCTGGCGGCGGGCAGCCGCGAGAACGACCTGATTAACTTTAAGAATGAGCGCTCGCGCTTCATGTTTAACTTTGGCGCGGGCGGCGGTGCGATGCTGCTCCAGCGTGGCCTAGACCGGAATGTAATTGTCGGTTCATCGGCCTTCACCGATGGCAGCCTGTCCGAGACGGTCGTGCTTACTGAGGCTGCGGTGGGCGAGGGTGAATCAGCGGTGGTCGGCGAGGTCAAAGGGCGGTTGGACGTGACCGACCCCGGCTACATGGCCGACCGACTGGGCGCGGTCTCGATGGACAATTTTGTCCGCGTCATGCGTGAGGCAGTCGAGCAGGCGGGCGCGTCCTTATCTGATGTGTGCTTCTTGGGCATCACCCACATGAAGAAGTCGTTTTATCTCGAAATTCTGGCGGCCATCGGCTTAACGGCGGAACAGTCGGTCTACCTCGACCATTACGGCCACATCCAGAGCGTGGACCAAGTGCTGGCGCTGGAACTCGGCCTCGCGCAGGGCAAAATCAAGCCCGGCGATTTAATTGTCTTGGCAGGCGCTGGGACGGGGTATACGTGGAGCGCCACGGCGGTACGCTGGGGCTAAAAACACCTCGGCGTTAAAAGAACGTTTAGTCATGTTGTTTTTTTGATAGGGTAATTTGCAAAGATGATGATTTTGGCCTCGGACTGGACGGCGTTCCACGCCGACCGCACGCCCGACAAGCTGGCGATGATTGACCAAGCCACCGGACGGCGCTACACCTATGCCGACCTTGACCGCCGCGCTGGGCAGTTGGCCGCCTACCTGCGCGCTGAATGGGGCGTTCGTCGCGGCGACCGGGTGGCGATTCTGGCGAAAAACTCAACCGAGTACTTTGAGTTTCAGTTTGCGTGCATCAAGGCCGGTCTGCTGATGCTGCCGCTGAATTGGCGTTTGGCTGACCCCGAAATCAACTTCATTTTGGCCGACTCCGGCGCGGTTGGGCTGGTCTATGACGCCGAGTTTGCGCCGCGCCTAGCGAACATCAGCGCGCCCGACCTGCGGCATGGGCTGTGTATCACCACCCTCGGCGCAGTGCCCGACAAAGCCGACGATTACGAGGCGGCGATTGCGGCGGGGCTGACCCCGGTCACGCTCGCCCCATACACCACCCATGATGAGCCGATGATGGTGATGTACACGGCTGGCACGACCGGGCGACCGAAGGGCGTCCTTATCACGCACGGGATGATGCTGTGGAACGCGGTCAACATCACCACGCCGACCGGCCTGAACTGTGACAGCGTGTTTTATGGCGTGCTGCCGACCTTCCACATCGGCGGGCTGAACCTATACGCAAACCCGCTGCTGCACCTCGGCGGGATGAACATCATCGCCCGCCAGTTTGATGCAGGCGAGACGCTCCGCACCCTGTCCGACCCGTCACTGGGCGTCACGCATATGTTTGGCGTCCCGTCTATCTATCTATTCCTGAGTCAGCACCCCGGTTTCGCTGAGGCTGACTTGTCGCAGGTCGCCTCGTGGGGCTGCGGCGGCGCGCCGATGCCCACGGCAGTTTTGGAGACTTATGCTCGGCGGGGGATTGTCATCCAGCTTGGGTTTGGCATGACCGAGACCAGCCCAACCGTCTTCTTGACCGATAAACGGCGGGCGCTGGCGAAACCGACTTCGGTCGGCAAGCCGCTGCAGCACACCCGCGTGCGCGTGGTGCGTGACGACTTCACCGACGTGGCGGTCGGCGAGGTCGGCGAAGTCGTGGTCAGCGGGCCAAACGTCACGCCCGGCTACTGGCAGCGCCCCGACGCCAACGCCGACAGCTTCACCACCGATGCCCACGGCCAGCGCTGGCTGCATTCTGGCGACGCAGGCATGGTCGATGACGAGGGCTGTATCTACATCGTTGACCGCTATAAAGATATGTACATCAGCGGCGGCGAGAACGTCTACCCGGCGGAGGTCGAACAGGTCTTGTACCAGATTGACGGGGTAGCCGAGGCTGCTGTCATCGGCGTGCCGGACGAGAAATGGGGTGAAAGCGGGATGGCCGTCCTCGTCGCCAAGCCCGGTCACACCGTCGAGGCGGCGGAGGTGCTGGCCGCCTGTCAGCGCGGACTCGCCAAGTTCAAAGTCCCCAAAACTGTGGTTTTTATCGACGCCCTGCCGCGCAACGCCGCTGGGAAAGTCCTCAAGCGTGAACTTAGAACGATGTTTATCAAGGAGAATTAGAAGATGTCTATTCCGACCCTGCCCGGCATTACCGAAAAGACCATTACGAGCGCCCGCATCGCCACCCGTGTCCTGTTCAGCGGCGCAGACGACGGGATTCCCGTCCTGTTCATCCACGGTAACGCCTCATCTGCGACGTTTTGGGAAGAGACCATGCTGGCGCTGCCCGCTGGCTACCGCGCCATCGCCCATGACCAGCGCGGCTACGGCGGCGCAGACCGCGCCCAGAAAATCGACGCGACTCGCGGCATGGGTGACCTCGCCGATGATGCTTTCGCGCTGCTCGATACGTTGGGCATCCAGCGCGCCCACGTCGTCGGCCATTCGCTGGGCGGCGCGGTCGTCTGGCGGATGATGATGGATGCGCCCGACCGTCTCATCAGCGTGACACAGGCCGCGCCGGGGTCGCCGTATGGCTTTGGCGGGACGAAAGGGCTGGACGGTCAGCTCTGCAACCCCGATGGCGCGGGCAGCGGCGGCGGAATCGTCAACGCGAACTTTACTCAGCTGATGGTGGCGGGGGAGCGCGGCACCGACAATCCACAGGCGTCGCCCCGCGTGGTGATGAATACCTTCTACTGGAAGCCGCCGTTTAAGGCTGCCCGCGAGGAAGAACTGCTGTCGTCGCTGCTGTCAACTGGCCGTTCGCCGCGCCGGGGAAATTCGGCCCCGCCAACGCGCTCGCGCCGATTTACGCGGGCGACGTGTCGAAGTTGGCGAATATTTCGCCCAAGCCGCCAGTGCTGTGGGTGCGCGGCGCAGATGACCAAATTGTCGGCGACAATTCACTGTTCGATATGGGAACACTTGGCGCGCTGGGCGCAATTCCCGGTTGGCCGGGCGCAGAGGTCTACCCGCCGCAGCCGATGGTCAGCCAGACCCGCGCCGTGTTAGAAGCGTATACGGCCAACGGGGGACAGTATCAAGAAGTCGTGTTGCCCGATACCGGCCATACCCCGTTCATCGAGAAGCCGGAAGAGTTTAACGCCGCGTTCCATGCACACCTCGCGGCGGCAGGCGTGTCCTAACCTATTTGGGGGTGGGTTGTGCGATACACTCATCGTTCAGGGCACGAAAATCATGACTGGGCGTAGGTGGCGGCATGGGTAAATCGGTGTTTGACGGCGTATTCGACCAGCTCGACCGCGCCATCTTGGACGAGCTACAGGTAAACGGGCGAATCAGCGTCGCTGACCTCGCCCGTAAGATACACCTGTCGTCCCCGGCAGTTTATCAACGGATTAAGCGGCTGGAACGGGCGGGCATGATCCGCCAGTACGTGGCGCTGGTGGACAGGGAGCAGGCGGGTTACGACCTGATGTGCTTCATCCGCCTGAGCTTGCAACAGCACAGCCGCGAGCAGGTCGAGGTGGTCATCGCAGCGCTGGCCGATCAGCCGGGGGTGTTGGAGTGTTACCACACCGCCGGGACCCACGACCTGCTGCTCAAGGTGATTGCCGCTGACCATCGGGCGCTGGAGCGCTTTATCAGCGACCACCTGATGACGCTGAAGGGCATCGAGAAAATCGAGACCAGCGTGGTGCTGAACGAGATTAAGACGACAACCGTGATAGCGCTGAAGTAAGAGGGTATGGGATGTACGTTGGGGATTATGTAGGGCGTAGGGCGTTATACACGCCCGACCATCTGGCGGTGGTCGATGCGGGCAAAGTCCCGCACCGCTCGTTTACCTATAGCGAGATGAACAGCCGCGCCAACCGACTGGCGAACTGGCTGCGCGACGGGGCGGGCATCCGCCGGGGCGACCGCGTAGCCATGTTGGCGCACAACGGGGTCGAATACTTGGACGTGTTTTTTGCGTGCGGTAAGCTGGGCGCGACGTTGGTCAGCCTGAATTGGCGGCTGAACTGGCGCGAACTGGCTCAGTTGGTCGAGAAAACCGGGCCGAAAGTGTTGGTCTACTCTGATGAGTTTAAGGCCGCCGCCGCGCAGATTGCCCAAGAGACCGGCGTCATCGACCATTGGCTGCACATTGAGGGGAACGGCATCGCCAACAGCCGCAGCTTTGAAAAGACCCTCGCCGACTCGGTGCTGCGCCCAGTCACGACCGAGGACATGACCGAAGAGGACATCGCCTGCCTGATTTTCACCGGGGGGACGACCGGCCTACCCAAAGCCGCGCAAATTAGCCACCGCATGATTGCGTGGAACACACTCAACACGATTATTCACGACCTTCAGCACGGCGACATCACGGTCAATACCTTTCCATTATTTCACACGGGCGGCCTGCTGGTCTACACCCTTCCGCTGCTGATTTTGGGCGGGACGGTGGTGCTGACGCGCAAATTTGACGCCGAACAGGTCCTGCGCCTGTTGGAGGATTACGCCGCCACCATTTACGCGGGCGTGCCGACCACCTATCAGATGATGACCGGCGCGCCCAACTGGTCAGAGGTTGACCTGAGCAACCTGCGCTTCTGCACCAGCGGCGGCGCGCCGCTGCCGGTCGCGCTGGTCGAACGGTTCCGCGAGGAAAAGGGCGTGCTGTTCAAGCAGGGTTTTGGCATGTCGGAGTTTGGCCCCGGCGTGTTCGCCCTCGCGCCAGAGGACGCCATTACCAAAGCGGGCAGCATCGGACGCCCCAATTTCTTCGTCGATGCGCGGGTAGTCGATGCCGAAAACCGCCCACTGCCGCCCGGTCAGGTCGGTGAGCTGGTGCTGCGCGGTCCGTCGCGCTCGTCGGGTTACTTTAATGACCCAGAGGCCACCGCCGCCGCTGTCGATGCCGAGGGCTATTTCCACACCGGCGACCTCGCCATGGTGGATGAGGCCAACTATTTCTTCATCATCGACCGCAAGAAGGATATGTACATCAGCGGCGGCGAGAACATTTATCCCACTGAGATTGAGCAGGTGATTTACCGTCACCCCGCCGTCGAGATGTGCGCGGTGGTCGGCGTGCCAGACCCGAAGTGGGGCGAGGTGGGGAAGGCGTTTGTCGTCCTCAAGCCCGGCCACGCTGTCAACGAGGAAACGCTGTTGCAACACATCCGCTATCACCTCGCGGGCTACAAAGTCCCGCGCAGCATCGAATTTCGCGACCGATTGCCCATCTCCGCCGCCGGGAAAATCCTTAAGCGGGTGCTGGTCGGTGAGTCGCCAGAACCAGAGGAGCATCAGCCATCATGAGCTTAACCATCGGCGTGACAGCCAGCCGCACGCGCACCATCACCGACGAGGACATCCGCGCCTTCGCCCAAGCGTCGGGCGATACCAACTCGATTCACCTCGATGACGCCTACGCTGCGTCCACCCCGTTCGGGCGGCGAATCGCCCACGGGATGCTGACTGCCAGCCTGATTTCGGGCATCTTGGGCAACGATTTGCCCGGCGTCGGCACCATCTACTTGGGGCAGAACGTGAAATTTAAGGCCCCCGTTTTCATCGGCGATACCGTGACTGCGACCGTTGAACTCACGAATTACCGTGAGGACAAGCGCATCGCCACGTTCCGCACGACCGTCACCAACCAAGACGGCGTCCTTGTGTTAGACGGCGAGGCCGTGGTCATCGCACCCGCGACAACCTAAGCCGCCCGCTAGAAGTTGTTAGAGCCAGTCCGCATCTTTTTTTGGAGGGAACACACCATGTTACGGAAAGTATCTTTGCTGTTGGCGCTCGTGCTGCTGGTCGTCAGCGGCGCAGCGATCACGTCCGCGCAGGAAGAGGGTGAGCCGCTGGTCATCGGCCTGTTGGTTGACCAGTCGGGGCCGCTGACCATCTACGGTTATGAGCAAGAATACGGCTTTAAGCTCGGCTTGCTCTACGCGGCGGGGCTTGACCTCGCTGACTATGAAAGCATTGACGACGCGATGGCCGATGTGGTCATCGGTGGCCGCCCGGTCGAGGTCGTCGTGCGCGACAACGCCAGCAACGCCGACACCGCCGCCAGCCAAGCGCGTGAACTAATCGAGCAAGAAGGCGCAGAGTTCCTCGTCGGCGCGCCCAGCAGCGGCGTCATGACCGGCGTCCAGCAGGTCGCCCTCGACTCGGATGTTATCTTGTTCGCTACGCCCGCCGCGTCGCCCGCGATTACCGGCCCCAACTTCAACGTCAACACCTTCCGCGTCTGCCGCAACACATTCCAAGACTTCCTCGCGTTCGCCCCGTATGCCTCGGCGGAACTGGGGACCAACTTCGTCCTGCTGGCGGTCGATAACGACTTCGGGCGCGCCACGGTCGGCGCGGCCAGCGTGTTGGCCGGTGTCGGTATCAACTTTGTCAGCGAGCCGATTTATGCGCCGCTGGAGACCACCGACTTCACCCCGTACCTCCAGCAGGTCCTGAACAGCGGCGCAGACGCCGTGCTGCCCATCTGGGCAGGTGACGGGTCGGTGACGCTGTTCCAGCAGATTGCTGAGCTGGGTGTGCAGGATCAGATGGCCGTGGTGGCCGCCTTCAACTCCAACGACATCGTGGCCGTGAGCGACCCCAGCACCATCGGCAACATCTCGTGGATTGTCTACCACTACTCGTTCCCGGAGAACGAAATCAACGACTACCTCATCGAGGGCTACAGCGCCTTTTACAACGATGTGCCTGACCTGTTCAGCGAGTGCAGCTTCGCCACCGCTCAGGCGCTGGCCGCTGCGGTTGAGGCCACCGCTGGCGACACCCTGCCGGATTCGATGATCCCGGCGCTGGAAGGTTTGGTCTTTGAAGGGCCGAAGGGGACGTATGCCATCCGCCCGTCTGACCACCAAGCACTGGTCCCGATGTACATCGCCCGCCTAGCCAACCTCGACGATGAGGGCCAGAACTTCTACGACCTGCTGGCGACCGTCCCGGCTTACGAGATTATCCCGCCGATTCTGTTGGCCGAGGATGTCGCCGCCGAGCGCCTGCCGCTGGACGAAGCCTTCAACGCCATGGTCGCTGAGATGGGCATGGCCGAGATGGAAGAAGGCGAAGAATAGTCTGGTGAACCTCACCCCCCAACCCCCTCTCCCACAAGGGGCGAGGGGGAAATGCCCACCACCCGCGTCGTGATGGTTTGGCGGGGGTGGGGCGTAGCCCTCATCCCCTGCCCTTCTCCCTCAGGGAGAAGGGTGTCTATCGCGCCTTTTGAGATGGTATCCGGTATGTCATAGCTTTAGGTTGAGCTAGATTCCCCTCTCCATGAGGGAGAGGGGTTAGGGGTGAGGGATTGCGATGGCATATCACAAATCACCTCATCGTATATCCCACAAAAAAGACCGCA
>JALONW010000193.1 GCA_025454725.1 Anaerolineae bacterium | reverse complement strand
CCCGCCTTGCCGCGCCAAGCGCACGACATCACCCAGCCACTGGGCGTGCTGTTGCAGGGTGGTGTTGGCCGCCCATGCGAAGCCGCCCGGCAGCGGGCCGTAGCCGTCCGAGGTCAGGTAGCCCAGCTCGGTGAAGCACAGCGGCTTGTTGGGGAAGGTGCTGCCGTACAGGTTAACCATCGCCGGGTAGTAGCGGGTGTAGTGACCGCTGTTACCGCGAGGGTCGCCGCTGGTGGCGCTCGGCGGGAGGATACCCTCGTTATAGTGGACGCCCACGCAGTCCATCACGTTGGCCGCGCCCGCGTTGCGCATCTGCGCGATGAAGATGTTATCGTCGCAACCGCCCGGCTGGCACTGCCCACCGAAGAACCCGGTCGGGGACGGCGCGGCACTGATGACAATCACGTTGGGGTTGGCGTTCTTGATGGCGGTGTAGCTGGCTGACAGCATCTGGGTATAGTTTGCGCCGTTGACCTGACCATTGGGCCATTCGCGGTCGATGTTCGGCTCATTCCACACCTCGATGGCGTCTGGCCCCAGTGCGGCCACCCCACCGAGGAAATTGGCGAATTCTTGGTAGTACTGGGCCGGGTTGCTGCCGAATTGGTCCTTCGAGCCCACGACCGAGAGCAGAATCTTGAAACCACGGTCACGCGCTGCTTGAATCGCGCCCTGCGTGATGCTGGCAGGGTCGCCCCGATTCCAACGAATCTGCTGCTTGACCCATGTCATGCTGGCAGAGCGCATCTGGTCGGTAAAGCTGTAGCCGGTAATTTGGCCGCCCAAGACGAACCCGGTCAAGCCGGGGCCGGTCACGGGACCCGGTTGGGTTGGGATGGGTCCGGGCTGGGTGGGCTGCGGCTGACCGGGCTGCGTCGGGACGATGACCACGCCGCCAGTCGGAATGCGGAGGGTTTGCCCGACGAAAATCAGGTTGATATTGGTGATGCCGTTAGCCTGCGCGATGGCCGAGACCGTCGAGCCGAAGCGCTGGGCGATTCGCCCCAGCGTGTCACCGCGCACGACGACATAATTGGTCACACCGCCGGGGCTGCCGGGGGTCGGTTGGGGAACAGGCGTACCGCCGCCACCGCCGGTCGGGATGCGGAGGGTCTGACCGGCATAAATCAGGTTGATGTTGGTGATATTATTGGCCTGTGCGATGGCCGAGACCGAGACCCCAAAGCGGAGCGAGATGCGGTAGAGCGTGTCGCCGTAGCGCACGACGTAATTGGTGTCCTGCGCCGCCGAGGTCATGGTGAACCCCAACGTCAGCAGGACGAACAAGACCATAACCCAACGGCGCATAAACCCATCCTTTTTGCAGAATTTAAGCGAAACCCTAACTTTTTTGAGTGTAACACATTTTCCCCCCGCGCAAGCGGATTTTAGGCGCGGGTGTGTTATGCTTGTGGGCGGCTATCCCAAACAACAGCGCGGAGACCTCCATACATGCGCCTAGCAGTGATTTCAGACATCCACGGCAACCTGACCGCCCTAGAGACCGTCCTCGAAGACCTCGCCCAGACCCCTGACATCGACCTGACATGGTGCTTGGGCGACCTCGCGGCGTTCGGCCCACGCCCGGCGGAGTGCGTCCGGCGCATTAAAGCGTTGGCTGAGGCCGACGAGGGCAAGACCTTCCGGGTCATCGGCGGCAACACCGACCGCTACTTGGTTTACGGGGAGCGCCTGCGCGTCCCCACCGCCCAAGACGAGGCCGAGTTCGCCCAGCACGCCCAGAACCTCATCGACCGCGACACCATCCTCAACTGGAATTTCTCGCGGCTAGACTGGGAGTGCTACCAGTTCCTCAAAGGCACGCTGCGGCGCGAACTCTCCAAAGAGGTCGAGGGTTACGGGCTGGTCATCGGTTACCACGGCGTCCCCGGCGACGACGAGGCCTTTTTGCTGCCCAACACCACCGACGAGCAGGCGTCAGATTATTTCCTCGACCGGGAGGGCTTCCTCGGAATCGGCGGCCACACCCACCGCCAGATGGACCGGACGGTCGGGCGCTGGCGGATGGTCAATGTCGGCAGCATCGGCATGTCGTTTGACCAACCGGGCATCGCCCAGTACGGCATCTTCACTTTCGAGGGCGGCAAGGTTGATGTCGAACTGCGCGCCCTACCTTACGATGTCGAGGGCGCGACTGCGGACCTGCACGCCGCCGGTCATCCGCTGCCGCACTGGTTCGCCTCGCGCATCCGCCCCGAATAAAGACACACACAAGAGAGAAGCCCCAATGCCCAAACGGGAACAACTGTTTAGCGAGCTGGCCGCTGAGGACGCCTACGGCGTGCTGGTCATGGCACAGCTCGACGCTGTACCGGAGACGCTGCAACTGGTCATCGCAACCACCCAAGACGAGGCGGCCAGCGGCGGCCTGCGCGACCTCAACCGCTACCTCGTGCGCGTGCTGGGGGTGGTCGAACACCGCGTCAGCCTCGGTCTATTCAACAGCATCCGCCTGATTGAGGAAAATCACCCCCTCAGCCTACGCTATAACACTCCGACGACCGCGCTGTTCTTCCGTGGCACGCCCGACGACCCCGATGCCACGGCGATGGACGTACTGCAAGCCTACGCCTCGACCTTTGGGCCGTGGCATCAGCCGCCGATGTACCTCAACGCGGCGCGCCCGCTGGTCTCGCTGCTGGCATCGGGTGGCGACCTGCTGGGCGAGATGCCCAAGCCGCTGGCCGACGCGCTGGAGCCGGTGTTACAACGCCACGGCCTAGAGACCAAACAATTTGCCGACGAGGGCGTTGATAAAGACGAACACGGGCGCTCGCAGCGGCGCAAGGTGCTGCTGCTGGACGATTCGTATTTCGTCACGCTGGACATCTCAGTCGAGCTGATGGGCGGGCGGTAGGTACTAACGGCTGTTCCGTCACGTCGCGCCAATCTGCGGTATAGTTGACGGGAGAAACACCTCTTTTAACCCGCATCAACCGTGGACGGAACGACCATGCCCAATAACCTGAGTCTGACCATCGATGCAGCGCGGCTGCAAGCCGAAATCGACACCCTCGCCACCTATTCCGACGCGCCTGCGCCCGCCGTGACGCGCATCCTGTTCACGCCCACCGAACTGGAAGCCCGCGACTACGTGCGCGGTCTGATGCGCGAGGCCGCTCTGAGCCTGCGCGAGGACGCGGTGGGCAACATCTTTGGGCGCTGGGAAGGCGCAGACGACACGCTCCCCGCCGTTGCCACCGGCTCGCACATCGACGCCATCCCATTTTCGGGCAAGTATGACGGCGTGGTCGGCGTGCTGGGCGCAATCGAGGCTGTGCGCGCCCTGCGTCAGGCCGGGTTCACGCCCCAGCGCCCCATCGAACTGATTATGTTCACCGCTGAGGAGCCGACCCGCTTCAAGGTTGGGTGTCTGGGCAGTCGGGCGCTGGCGGGCAAGCTCTCACCCGTCAAGCTGCTCGACCTGACCGATGGCGACGGCAACCCGTTCGACGCGGTACGCCGCCAAGCCGGTTACATCGACTCACTGGACGATGTGGAACTGCCCGGCGGCCACTACGACAGCTTTGTCGAGCTGCACATCGAACAGGGGCCGCGCTTAGAGGCCGCCAAACTCCCGCTGGGCGTCGTGACGGCCATTGCCGCGCCTGCTACCGTCCGCGTCCAGTTTGAGGGCAGCGGTGGCCACGCTGGGACAGTCCTGATGCCCGACCGCCGTGACGCCCTGCCCGCCGCCGCTGAACTCATCCTCTCAGTCGAGAAAATCGCCCAGTCCAGCACCAGCCCCGACGCGGTGGCGACGGTCGGTTTGTGCCACATCTACCCCGGCGCGGTCAACAGCATCGCCAGCCGCGTCTATATCGAGGTGGACATCCGCGACATCGACCTAACCTCGCGCAACCGCATGGTTGATACCGTCGTACAGGTGGCGAAGACCATCGCCGAGCGCCGCAAGCTGGAATATGAGGTGGTCGTCCTCAACGCCGACGACCCATGCACCTGCGGGCGCGAGGTCATCGGCGCAGTGGTCGAGTCCATCGAGGCGCTGGGCTACCCCTACCAGACAATGGTCAGCCGCGCCTACCACGATACCCTATTCATGGCCGACCTCTGTCCCACCACCATGATTTTCGTCCCGTCGCAGAACGGCTACAGCCACCGTCCAGACGAGTACACCGCGCCAGAGGACATCGCACGCGGAGTCGAGGTCTTGGCGCACACGCTGGCACGGCTGGCAGGCGGCACAGAGTAGGATTTTCGTCGGGGGTGGGGCGAAAAAACACCCCACCCCACTCCATTCGGGCGTATGATACGGTCATATCCGCGCTCATCACCCAGAATGGTTATGGCTATGCGAATTTTTATCATCTTATTGGTTTTACTCGCCGCTCCGACGTGGGTGGCACACGCCGACCCGCCTACCGTCGGCGGCTGCGAGATGTTCCCGGCGAATAACCCGTGGAACACCCCGATTGCCGACGCACCCGTCCACCCCAACAGTGCCAACTATGTCCGCAACATCAACAACAACGGCAGCGGAACCCGGATGCACCCCGATTTCGGGGAAGACCCGTCCTATGGCATCCCGTGGACGACTGTGACTGCCGCCCAGCCGCTCGTCCCCATCTCGTTTTACTACGATGATGACAGCGACCCTGGCCCCTACCCCATCCCCTCGAATGCACCCATCGAGGGCGGAGGCGACCGCCACGTCCTCGTGGTCGAGACCACCAACTGCGTGCTGTATGAGGTCTACGACGCCGAATATACCGGCAGTGACGCGACCGGCTGGGAGGCTGGGTCAGGTGCGATTTTCGACCTGAGCAGCAACGATTTGCGCCCAGAAGGCTGGACTTCCGCTGACGCCGCTGGCCTGCCCATCCTACCCGGGCTCGCCCGCTGTGAGGAAGCCAACAGCGGCACGATTGAACATGCCCTGCGCTTCACTGTCAGCCGCACCCAGCGCGCCTTCGTCTACCCGGCCACCCACTTCGCATCAGACATCACCGACCCGAATTATCCGCCGATGGGCCTGCGCTTCCGGCTCAAGGCCGGCTACGACATCTCACATCTCGATGGGCAGGCGCTGGCGATTGCCCAAGCGCTCAAGACCTATGGCATGATTCTAGCCGACAACGGCAGCAACTGGTTCGTCAGCGGCGAGACTAACCCCGGCTGTTGGGACGATGACGACCTGAACCGACTGAAGGCCATCCCCGGCACAGCGTTTGAGGCCATCGTTTCGCCCCCGCCGCCGTCCGAGGTCGCGGGCGACCTGCTCCGCAACGGCGGCTTCGAGGCTGGGACGCCCAATGGCCGCCGCCCGACCTTCTGGGAGTTCACCAGTCTAAAACAGGACTTCCGCCAGTGCAGCCGGGACATCACCATCACCGGCGTGGGGACGGTCCCCGTCGCGCACAGCGGGCGCTGCGCGTTCGAGTTCCGGGGGTCGGCATCTGTGGACGCGCTGCGCCAAAATATCCGCTTCGACAGCGGCGTCCCTGCCGGGTCGCCCCTCATTTTCGAAGGGTATGTGGCGCGCAACACCCTCCCAGCAGACGCGGCGCGGGTGCGCTTCATCCTGTTCTATCAGGATGGGCGCAAGGAGCGACGCAACATCTCCATCGCCGCTGGGTCGGGCGGCTATGCGCCCATCGGCCTGACCCTCACCCCCGCCGAGGTGGTCGGTCTGCGCCGCGTGCGCGTCAACCTCATTTACACGGGCGGAACAGGCCGCCTGTGGCTCGACTCGCTCTCACTGCGCTGGGGGCCGCCACTGATTGCCATGCCACCAGCGCCCGGCCAATAACCACCTCAAAAAAACCCCCTTCTCTGGCTTAGAGAAGGGGGTTTTTTTGCGATTTTGTCAGTCTAGCGAATCGGCTTGAAGTCCGCCGTGCCACCAAACGGGTCGTCTTCCTGCGTGGGCGCGGGGACGACCTTCGGCGCGGGCGGCGGCGGGGGCGCGACCGGCTGCGCGGGCGGCATCGGCGGCGTGTACGCCACGTTCACCCCGCTGGACGTATCGGAGGCGGGCATCGGCGGGGTATATACCGGCGCGGGTGCTGCTGCCGGGGCGACCGGCTGATAGTTCACCGGCGCGGGAGTGACGGCAGGCGCAACCGGTACAGCGGGGCGCGGCGGCGGGGCTGAAGTCGGGACAGAGACCGCCCCACCCGACCGGAGCAGCTTATGCCACGCCTCAATCTGGAGGGTCATGCCTTCAAAGGCCGAGTTCGGCGCGGTGGCTGAGGGCTTCACGTCAACCACTTTGGCATGGACCAGCAGACGCTCGTTCTGCACGACCACTACATCGCCCACCTTCGCCACGATGATGTCGGTGTCCGGGTTGTCCACCTTGTCTTCCAGCTCGGCGCGGATTTCTGGGGAACTATAGGCCTTCTCCGACACCAGAATTTTGGTCATCTGGCGGGCAAAGTCTTCCTTGTCGAACAGCCAGACCTCGATGGCGGCGGCTTCGTCGCCCAGTTTCTTCGAGATGGTAGAGCCGCACTCGCCGTAGAAGACGTTGTTCTCATCCTCAATCGGGAAGGACTCGTCAAAGCCGCGCCCCTTGGTGTAGATGGCGAGGCGCTGGGTCAGCGGCGCGCCCAATGGGTTGGTATCGGCGGGCGCAGCAGCGGCGTCCTTCCGCATCTGGTCTTCCAGAGCGCGGCGGTCCTTAATGGCCTGCACCTCGCGCTGGCGGATGGCGTCTTCCTCGGTTTTGGGACGGAAGCGCTCACGGATGGGGTCAACGAAGTTCGGTCGGATCAGGATGCGCCACAGCGGCGAGATCACCACCGCGAGGATGAACGTGACGATAATCGCCAGTACGATCCCCAAAATGTCGCTGAAGACCGACCCCGGCTGGGGTGCTGGGCGACCTTGCAGCGGCTGACCTTCCACATCCGACAGCAGCGGACGCAGATCAATTAGCGCCTGCTGCAAACTCTCCCCGCTGACAGGGATTAAGCGGTCGACCGTGCCGCTGGGGTCTTCCACCAGTTGCAAGTAGCGTTGGATGTCCGAGTCGTTGTAGATGTTGGCAGCCTTCGCAGCAGCTACCAGCTTAATCCACTCGTCACGGTAGCTCTCACTAAGCTGGTGCGGCGCGCCGTCGTAGTACTGCACGGGGCTGAGGACGTAGCCCCAGAACAGGCCGAACAGCATCGCCAAGATGATGGCTACGACCGTGACGACCGTAGGCATCTGCGGCTTGAGTACGATGACGTACAGCCCGTTATAGGTATCAATTAACCATTGTTTGAAGCCCTGCATCGGCGCGTCCCCTTCCCTGATGGCGCGGCGGTTCAAATTCGTTTTGTATCTATGGCCTACGCGATTAGAGTATACCGCTGAAACCGCCTTGCGACAAACAAGGTTTTTGTGGCGTCACATCGGGGTCAAAACCACCGCCCATCCGCCGCCCGTTCTGCGCGTTTCCGACGC
>JALONW010000192.1 GCA_025454725.1 Anaerolineae bacterium | reverse complement strand
ACTGAGGCGGAAAACGCCGCCTACAACACCTCGTTGATGATGCCGCCAATCATTTTTGAGAGCATCAAGGGACACCTCTACGTCGATGCGCCGCTGCTGCCGCGTGAAGGTGGCTATCCCGTTTTGTTGTTTTCGCCGGGGTTTGGCTCACCCATCCGCTTTTACAGCGCGCTTCTGACCGAGGTCGCCAGTCGTGGGTTTATCGTGGCCGTGGTCGATCACCCCTACAGCCAGACCGCTACGGTCTTCCCCGATGGTTCTGTGGTGAATGTCAACGCCGCTGGTTCAGACATGAGCAGCGCTGATTTGCGTGACGCCCTGCTGAACGTCTGGGTGGAAGATACCCAGTCTGCCCTCGACTATCTGACCGAGCTGGATGCCGCAGACGAAGTATTGGCCGAGGCGTTCGATTTAGACCATGTGGGTGCGTTTGGCCACTCGTTCGGTGGCGCGACGGCGGCCAATGCCTCGTTGGTCGATGAGCGCGTGCTGGCGGCCATCAACCTCGATGGCTCGGTGTTTGGGCCAGCGGGCGAGGGTGTAACCAAGCCGCTCATGATTATTATCTCTGAATTGGTCGAATACACCGATGAGCAGTTGGCGGCGGTTGGCATCACGCGGGAGGAATTCGAGGTCAGCTTCGCTGAACACATGGACAGCATTACGGGGGCATTGTCGGAGTCGTCAGCGCCCTACCAACTTGCAATTACCGGGACGGTCCACAGCACCTACAGCAGCGATATTGCGCTGATGCGGGCACTGCTCCCCGATGTCTTCACAGCGGAACTGGTGGGAGCCATTGACGGAGAACGTGCGAACCAAATCATCTCGGATTATACGGTTGCTTTCTTCGAGACTCACCTGCTCGACCAGCCTTCAGCGCTGTTAGAGGGTGAGTCGCCGGACTACCCGGAAGTCGAGTTCATCGAGGAATGAGGATGACGGCTAGCCTTAAACCGGCAGTGTGACGGTGAAGGTCGTCCCCGCTGCTACCTCGCTCTCGACATGGAGCGTCCCCCCATGGGCTCGCACGGACTGCTCGACAATGCTCAGGCCAAGCCCCGTCCCCATGCGCCCGCCGACGTTGCCGCCCCGGTAGAACGGCTCGAACAGCCGCCGCTGGTCGTCGGGCGCGATGCCGATGCCCCGGTCACGCACGCGGGCGGTCAATTGGCCGCCTTCTTCGGACACCTCGACGGTTACGCCGCTGCCCGGCTCGGAATATTTGACGGCGTTGGACATCAGGTTCGAGAAAATCTGGTGCATCAGCATCTCGTCTAGCAGATAGTCGGTCGTCTCCAGCGCGGGGGCGGTCTGGAACGTGATTTCGCCCGTCCGACCCAGCACCAACTCGACCTCATCGGCGATTTGGCGCAAGAATGGCACAACTCCCACCGGCGTCCGCTGGAGCTTGATGGTGCTGGTCTGCATCCGGTAGATGAAGCTGATTTCGTCAATGAGGGTGGTCAGCCGTTTGAGCTGACCCATCACCTTCTGACTCTGGGCGCTGCGCTGGTCGGGGTTCATCCGGTCGCCATAGTTCATCAGCGTCTCAACGGTCGATTGGATGATGGTGATGGGCGCACGGAACTCGTGCGAGACCAGCGAAAGGAAACGCGATTTCAGCTCACCGACAGCGCGTTCTTGGTTGAGCGCCTCGGCGGTGTGCAGTTCGGCCATCTTGCGGGCGGTGATGTTGGTGTGGGCGATGACCGCGTGCGGCGCGCCGAGGCTGACGAAGCGCGTGGCGCGCACCTCGACCCATATCTTGTCGGGCTGCTGGTCATATTCGTACTCAAATGTGAATTCGTTGATGGTGCTGTCGAGCAAGGCGCGCAGCCCGCGTTCCAATTCCTCGCCAGTGGTCGGGTCGCCCGTAATGCGTGCCGCCATCGAAAAATAGTTCTGGCCGATGCCGCTGGGCGATTGGCCGCTGGGGACTCGCTCGTTGGCGCGCTGCTGCCACGTCGCGTTGACCATGCGGATGGTTCCGTCGGTGTGGATGACGGCAATCGAGGAGGTCTGGCTGTCCAGCACGCTCTGGAGGAACCCCCCCGATGCCTGTAACAGTTGGTTGGCCTGTTCCAACTCCTTGGTGCGCTGGGCGAGTGCCTCGCGCATTTTGACCATCTCCCCCATGTCGCGCGAACTACCCAAGACGGCGTAGACTGTGCCGTCGGGGGCGTGCAGCGGGACTTTTATGGTATCGACATGCACACGGCCTATATTCGGTACATCGATGTGTTCAAGGATATGCAGCGGTTGGCTGGTCGTGGCGACCAAGTTGTTCTGCTGGAGGAAGTAGTCGGCCATGTCGGGCGGGTAAAAGTCGTGGATGTGCTTGCCCTCGACCGCGCTGCGCGCTTCCCCGCTGAGGAGCTGTGCCATCTGGTCGTTGCAGTACAGGATGCGCCCGCTTTCCACCTCGACCACGTACAGGTAATCGGGGATAGCGCGTAGGATGGCGTCGAAATCGGTCGGGGGGAGAGGGGGCGGGTGGGTCATCATGCGTCGGCTCATTTCCGGTGCGGTCTAATCATCATCTTAACATAGAGCCTACCCACTTGTCCGAGGATTTGCACCGCGAAAATGGCGCTCCCGTCCAAGACCACGCCCCACTGGTGTATCAGCGGGGGACGGGGGTACAATGGCGCTTCTACCGCCAAAACACCCCAGACTCCCCCTATGGAACGCTATATCCTCCACATTCTTGACGAAACCGCGTGGCAGACAGCACAGGCCAGCGGCGCGGACTATCGCGTCGAATCGCTGGACACGCAGGGCTTCATCCACTTTTCGACCGCCGCGCAGATGCCCGCTACCGCCCAGAAACACTACGCCGGGCGCGCCGACCTCCGCCTGTTGGAGGTCGAGGTTGCCAAGCTGCACGCTCGTTTGGTTTATGAGCCGCCCGTCCACCCCGACGGACGCCCGTCCTCCTCACCCAACCCTGACCTGTTCCCGCACCTGTACGGCGCGCTCAACCTCGATGCGGTGCGCGCTGTGGTCGATTTCCCCATCAACCCTGATGGCACGTTCAGTCTGCCCCCGGCGCTGCTGGACGGCCTCGATTAACCCGCCCAACCGATACGACGCAAGGAAACCAAGATACCCATGACCATCCAAGACGAGCGCGACCTCGCCGGACTGATGAAAATCGGCAAAATCTGCGCGCAGACCCTCCACCTGATGCTGGACAGCATCAAGCCCGGCATGACCACCGCCGACCTTGACCGCATCGGCGCGGACGCGCTCCGTAAGACCGGCGCACGCTCCGCGCCCATCGTGATGTACAACTACCCCGGTACGACCTGCATCAGCATCAACGAGGAGGTGGCGCACGCCATCCCCGGTCGGCGCGTCATCCAGCCCGGCGACGTGGTGAACGTGGACGTGTCCGCCGAGCTGGACGGCTATATCGCGGACACGGGCGCGAGCATGATTGTCCCGCCCGTGGCCGAACCCGCCGAAAAGCTGCTGGCGCGCACCAAGGCCACCCTCGATAAGGCGCTGGAAATCATCACGGCGGGCGCACCGCTCAACCAGATTGGCCGCGTCGTCGAGGGCGAAGCGCGCAAATACGGCTACAAGGTGCTGCGCGAGTTGGGGGGCCACGGCGTCGGGCGCTCATTGCACGAGTACCCGCGCAATATCCCCAACTATTTCGCGCCGCGTCTGCGGACGCGCATGACCGAGGGGCTGGTGTTCACGGTCGAGCCATTCTTCAACATGGGCGTCGGCAAAATCCAACAGGGTAAAGACGGCTGGACGTTGAGCAGCACCGATGGGTCGCTGTCGGCGCAGTACGAGCATACGGTGGTCGTCACCCGTGGCAAACCCATCATCGTGACGGCGCTTGGGTAAACAGTCAGCCAGAAATCACCTCAGTGGACAAAACATGCCCTGTGCTGTGACAGATGCGCCAAATTAACGAAAAAGGAAACGGGATATTTTGTTTGCTGTGAGAAGCCACAAGATATCCTTTTTTTCGATTAGGATGAAATCCCAACCGAGTTGAACTTTGCAAACCCCGATGACTACTACCCCGGATGATTTGGCAAAAATGAAGTTTATCTGCTGCCAGTGCCGGATTATAGGAATAGGATTTGCCCAGACGCTTGTCTTTAAGTGAGTTGTAAAACTTTTTCGCTAAACTCATCATCCAACCGCCCCAACTGAGGAATCTCCGCCCATGCCCACCCTGCTCATCCAAAACGCCGCCGTCCTAACGCTGACCGATGCCGCCGACGGCACGCCCCGCGCCGAGGTCTTGGCCGCCCACGATGTACTGGTAGTCGGCAACCTTATCAGCGCCGTCCAGCCGACCGGCCAAGCCGACCCCAGCCAATTTGATGAGGTGGTGCGCGCTGGTGGGAAACTGGTCATGCCCGGCCTAATCAACACCCACGCCCACGTCCCAATGGTCATCTTCCGGGGGCTGGCCGAGGATGTCAGCATCGACCGCTGGTTTAACGAGTTCATCTGGCCGTTAGAGAGCAACCTCCAGCCCGACGATGTGTACTGGGGGATGCTGCTGGGCGCGTCGGAGATGCTGCTGGGCGGCGTCACGACGGTGGCTGACCACTATTTCCACATGGATGTGGGCGCTCGCGCCATCGACGAAATTGGGATGCGCGGCGTCTTGGGCTGGGCGGTGTTCGGGAGCCAAGGCCAATCGGCGCTGGAAACGACCGAGCGCTTCATCCGCGAACATCAGGGGACAGCAGGCGGGCGCATCAGCACGGTGGTCGCGCCGCACGCGCCGTACACCTGCGACGACGATTTTTTGCGCGCCTGCGCCGGTCTGGTCGAGAAACTGAGCGTCCCGGCACACATCCATGCCGCCGAAATGCGCGAGCAGACCGACCTCAGCTTGCAAAAGCGCGGCTTGACCCCCATTGAGATTTTGCAACAAACAGGTTTACTGCGGCGCGGGACGATTATCGCGCACGCCTGCGGTGTCCTGCCCAACGACATCGAGCTGATGGCTGACGCCGGCGTCGGGGTGGCGCACGCGCCGAAAACTTACCTCAAACTGGGCATGGATGTCACACCGATTCCGGCACTGCGCTCGGTGGGGGTAGCAGTCGGTCTCGCCAGCGACGGCGCGGTCAGCAACAACACGCTCGATTTGTGGGAGGCGCTGCGCCTATGCGCTATGATGCAGAAGGATCGCGCCCGCAATCCAGAGGTCTTGCCAGTCGCGGAGGCGCTGCTGATTGCCACCCGCGAGAGCGCTCGCGTCTTGGGCATGGACGACCGGCTCGGCGCGGTCAAACCCGGCTACCTCGCCGATTTAATCGTAGTGGACCTGTCGGGGCTGCATCATCAGCCGCTGCACAGCATTCCCGCCTCGCTGGTCTATAACACAATGGCATCGGACGTGCAGACGGTCATCGTTGATGGGCGGGTGGTCGTCCGTGACCGCCATTTACGCCACATCGACCCAGTGCAGGTGGTGCATCAGGTCAACCGCAACATGCAGCGGCTCGCCCAGCGCGTGCCGGGTCAGCGCATCCAGACCTACCAGCCATAGCGCCCAGTAAGCGCCGGTTTCCCCCGCAGACTGGGCTATCAGACCCACCCAGACCCGGCGTATAATTAAGTCAAGCGTTTCGTTCACTCTGTTTATTAGACGGCTGCGCCCTGCGTCAGGTGGTTTCATATCATCCCCACCCTGTTCTTTCATCTGGTGGGATACCCGCAGCGCGCTGGAGCCGTATGGAGAGACCCACACCATGTCCGTAGATTTTATCTCGCGGATGCTGGGGATGAGTTTGTTTGGCATCCTCGGCGCTCGCCTCGGCGTAGACCTCGCGCCCGCCACCAGCCTGACCCCGGCCACCAGTACCTTGATTTTCGGGCTGTTGGGCGCGTTGGTCGGCCTGATTCTCACCCCGTGGTTTACCACCCGCCCGGTGCGCTCACTGAGCCGCGCCGTCAACGACCTCAGCATCGAGGTATTGGGCATCACGCTGTTGGGCGTGATGCTGGGACTGGCCGTCGGACTATTGGCAGCCTACCCGCTGTCCTTGTTGGGCGCGCCCGCTGGGACAGTGCTGCCCGCCGCCGTCTCCATCACCGGCGCGTACATCTTGGGGACTGCCGCCGCCCGCCGCAGTCGTGAGCTGTGGGACGCGCTGGTCAACCGGGGCGGCAGCCAGCGCGCCCGCTTATTGAGCCTGTCGGCGTCGCGGCAGGTGGTGGTCGATACCAGCTCACTCATCGACGGGCGCATCGTCGGCATCGTCGAAAGCGGCTTCCTCAGCGGGACCATCATCGTCCCGCGCTTTGTGCTGTCGGAGCTGCACCACGTGGCTGATTCGTCGGACATGCTGCGGCGGAACCGGGGGCGACGCGGGCTGAACAAGCTCAATGACCTCCAGCGCTCAGAGCGGGTGGTGGTCAAAATCATCGAAGAAGATTTCGACGACATCCCGCAGGTGGACGACAAGCTGGTCGCGCTGGCGCAGAAGTTAGAGGCCGCCGTCGTCACCAACGATTACAACCTCAACAAGGTCGCCAGCGCGCAGGGCGTGATTGTCCTGAACGTCAACGCGCTTGCCAACGAGGTCAAATCGGTCTATATTCCCGGCGAGTCGTTCCACCTGCACATCATCCAAGAGGGCAACCAGTCCAATCAGGGCGTCGGCTACCTTGAGGACGGGACGATGGTGGTGGTCGAACACGGGCGGCAGCACATGGACCGGACGCTCAAGGTGATTGTCACCCGCCTGATTAACCGCGAGACCGGGCGCATCATCTTCGCCGTGCCAGAGGGGATGGAGCGCCGCAACTACGCCGAACTGGACGAGGGTGAGGAATCGGCGTAAGGCCAGCGCTGGCTCACCCGTCGGGATGTTTGCCGGATGGACAGCGAGGACAGCACATGTGCTGTCTGTACAGGAAGAAATTCTCTCGCATAGATAGATGAGGAAAAGCCGCGGAGTGCTGCGGGCTGTACGGACAGGGCATGCCCTGTCCTAATGGACCGATGGTATGATTATTCACCTTATTTCTATCTCTGTTTTGCATGTGGAAGGAAACACTATGGCGCTGAATATCTACAACGTGCTTGGGCGGCAGAAGACGGAGTTCGTCCCGATGGAGCCGGGCTACATCGGCATGTATGTCTGCGGGCCGACCGTGCAGGACTACGCCCACCTCGGCCACGGCAAGACTTACGTCTCGTTTGACGTGATTGTGCGCTGGCTGCGCAAGTCTGGGTATACGGTGCTATACGTCCAGAACATCACCGATGTTGGCCACCTGCTCGACACTGGCGAGGACCGCATCCTCAAGAAGGCGCGTCAGACGCAGGCCAAGCCGATGCAGTTGGTCGATTTCTACACCCGTGAGTGGTACAAGGACATGGACGCGCTGGGCATCACCCGCCCGGACATCAACCCCCGCGCCAGCGCCCACGTCCCTGAACAGATTAA
>JALONW010000191.1 GCA_025454725.1 Anaerolineae bacterium | reverse complement strand
TGCTGCCGGACGAGTGCAATATGATGCCACTTCTTGTCGGTGAACAGCGGGAGCGACGGGGTTAATACTTCGATAAAATTCTTGCCAGCTTCGTCTTCACAGACCTGAAAAACAATGCGCGTCTTGTCGCGCAGTTGGACCGAAAAGACGTTGCGATAACCGGCTGCGGTCCGTGTGCCGATGATATCCAAATCGTTGTCGTTATTGTTGTTGAGGATTTTCATCCCAAAAGCGACCGTAAAGTCGCTGGTGCCGAACTGGCCGACGACGTTCCCAAAGTTGATGTGGGCAGTGCCGCCGTCTACGACAACCGAGCGCCCGATGCGCCCATGTTTAGCCCAGTTGCTGCTGCTGCCGAAACGTCCCTCAACCCCGCTGATGTTATCCCTTGCGACCGTCCCTTGACGCTCATTAAACTGCCAATGATAGATGGGTTGTGCCTTCACGTAAGATAATCCCCTACTCATGTCCTGAAATGGAACTACCTTCGCAGTCTATCAAAACACCTTACGGCTGTAATCCAACGAAAGTTCAATCCATGGTTTATCGGGGGAATATAACTAAAGTTATAGGCGGGCGGTCATTATATCGCTTAAACTAATTTAAATAACAGAAAGTTGAGATTATTAATGCAAAATCTATCCATGTCTGCCAGCCAAGAAATCAATGTTTTGAGCAGCGCTAATCGGCTGAAAAAACTCATTGTGTCCCTAGGATTCCAGCCCCCGTTACGGCTGCTGGCGTATAACTGTGCAGCTGACCTAACCCCCCTTGGGATGGTTATGCTCGGTTATCAAGTCCACGCCGTGAACAGCGATCCCGTAAATACCCAACATATTCAGCAGTATGTGGCGCTGCCAAACAGCGTGCTGAGCTGTGCTTCCTATCCCATCCTTAAAGTGGATGAACGAGAGAGCCAAGCCTTTGATGTCGCTGTCATTGAAGGGTGTGTCATCACCGATCTGCGGCTAGACTCGCAGTTAGCGGAGGTGTGCCGCCAACTGGCCGTCACCCTAAGACCAGACGGATTATTGGTCATCACAAAAGCGGATTTTGACGAAACGCTGCGGACCAGAGAGCAAGTTTTACGCCCCCACCTCACAGACGACCACACCGGTCGTCAGCTTGAAGTGACTGTCAGAGATTGGCACGGGAACGGGTACGAATACACCGAAACCGGTTATCGCATTATGCACGGCGATGGCGCGCCGACCATTACATCTCAGGCTCATGAGCGCCGCGCATGGCGCAACGCCGAACTTGTACTAGCCCTGGCTCAGGCAGGGTTCCAGACAGTGCAGTGGCAGCCCGATGACCAGTACGGCGGTGTGTTAACCGCTGTGAAGCAAAGTGAAACCGCCGCTAGATGAGCTGATTGTCTTGGGCAATTTTGAGGGCTTGCGTTCGGTTTTTGACGCCTAGTTTGGTGTAGATGTTGTGGGTATGCGCCTTGACCGTCCCCACCGTGACGGTCAGCGCCTCGGCAATGTCTTGATTGGTCATGCCCTGCGAAATCAGTTTCAGCACTTCCAGCTCACGCTCGGATAGCGGTTCAATCCCTTTGGCGTACAGCGCGTGCTGCTCGCTCCCAAACCGCCTGACTGAAACCGTTTTGATGATGGCTGTGTTGAGACCCGTCACAAGGTTCCGCAACGTGGTCTCAAGGTCGGACTCCCTGCCCGCTTGTAGGGCAGCATGGTAGCGCTCTACCGGCATCGTTTTCTGGATATGAAGCAGCCATTTCTCAACGTCAATCACCATGTCTCGCCCACGGTTGAACATCGGGTGATGGGTAGCCGTGCTGAGGAGTTCGACCCCCTTATCAACGTCGCCCAAATGGATGAAAAATTCTCCGACATGGGCAATCAACAACAGCGACAGCGGGACAACCCGACTATGTTCAGCTGCATGGATGGCCTCGATAAAGACATCGCGCGCACGCTCAACTTCACCCATATAGGCATAGCAGGTCGCCAACTGTGATTTAGGGACAATAAGGTTGCCGGTGTCGTTATACGAGGTGTAAATTGCCAAACTCTGAGCAAGCCAATCAGCGGCCTCGACGTACTGTGATTGCGCCAGTTTCGCCTTACCGATCAGCGACATCGAAAGCGGCAAATTCATCAGCTCATTGATTTGCTGACGGTAACGGTAGGCATCTTGATAGTAGCCTTCCGCTGCAGCGGGGTCGCCTAACAGCATGGCTGTATCCCCCAAGTGGTCACAAGAGTAGGCAGAATCGGCAAGGTTGCCGGTCTGCTTGGCATGGGTCAGCGCGGTTTGACCGAATTGCATCGCCTCGTCAAGCTGACCCAGCGCCAGATACGTCATCCCCAGCAGTTGGTTTGCGATGCCGGTGTTTGGGAGGTCGTTATAGCGTTCACCGTTGGCTGCGGCACGGTAGCCGTAGGCCAGCGCTTTCTCAAAATCTCCCCGGTAGAGGTGCGCTATGCCAAGCTGAATCAACGGGTCAGAGCGGGCATAGCTCTGTGGGTGGAAATCATACTGCTCGACGAGGGACTGGCACTCTTCCAACAATTCGATGGCCTCCGTCACCTGCATCAGCGACGCATGGCATAGGCTCTTGGTCGTGAGCAGCGCCGCGTAGACCGCTATACTGTCGGAGACCCTACCCTGCGCCCGGTACGCCTCGACCGCCGGGGCAAGCCGTTTAATCCCCTCATGGCGCGACACGCTGTAGTTGAGGACGCCCCCAAAACAATAAACAGCCTCGGCCAGCCAGTCGAACGGCTTACCAGCGAGGACCTGCTCCCACATCAGCAACAGGTTATCCATCTCCGCCAATATGTCATCCAAGACGGTCGGCGTAGACCGAAAGTTGTGGAGGCGGTCGGCAAGGAACCGAACGTAGTAGCCAGCGTGGGTGTCTAGGAGCTGCGCCGCCCGGTCGGGTTCCATATTCAGGTGCTGCTGGGCGTACTGCCGAATCAGCTCATGCAGGTGATAGCGCCCGCCGCTGTGGGAAATCAGTGACTTATCGACCAAAGAACCCAAAATCCCCCGCGAAGCGCCGCTAATCTTGTCGCTGGCGGCGCTGGTGAATCCCCCGCGAAAGACCGATAACTGTTTGAATACGGCCTGTTCTTGTTTGGTCAGCAGCGCCCATGATTGGTCAATCACCGCGCGCATACTGCGGTGTCGGTCCGGCATATCGCGCATATTGGTGGAGAGGAAATCCAAATTACGTTGAATCTCAGCGGCAATCATCTCACAGGTAAGGGATTTCAGCCACGAAGCCGCCAGTTCAATCGCCAGCGGCACGCCGCCCACCAGTTGGCAGATTCGGATGATGTGTGCTTTTTCAAGCGCTAAAGAAAATCCCGGCACGAGCCGCCGGGCGCACCTATCGAATAAATGCACTGCGCTGTCAGACTCAGCAATTTCTGCATCCAGTTGATCGGGGAATTGCAACCCAGTCACCGACCAGACCCATTCAGCGCGGAGGTTGAGAACTTCACGCGAGGTTACGAGCAGCTTAAGACCCTTGGCGACGTCCAACAGCTCGACGATGAGGTGTGCAGCGCCTAATAAATGTTCAAAATTATCGAGTACAATCAGGGTCTCTTTTTGTGCGAGGTAACGCTTAAGCTGAGTCAATGTGTCGTCACGACCATATAACTCGCAGGAAACACCGTTTGCAATGGCTGGCACCACCTGCTCCACAGATGTAACGCCTTGCAGCGGGATAACATGCCAGCCGTTTTCAAAGCTGGTTTCGGCTTCGTTGGCAATCTCTAGGCTTAAACGTGACTTGCCGATACCGCCCGGACCGACCAGCGAAACGAGGCGACAGTTTGGGTCGGTCAGCAGCGCCTGTACTTTTTGCACTTCGTCCTGCCGCCCGATAAATGAGGTGAGGTGTGAGGTAAAACCGGCGTTTCGCTTGTCTATACCGTATGGATTCGATTGTTGACGGCTATCCATTCCCAACCTTTTGCCTGCGGTCATGTGTACCTATCAGTTCACAGAGCAGGACTAAAGTAATTATAATCGTAATAAGACTACTACATATAACTTGAATAGCACAGTCGTCTACACTTTTAATCAACAAAACAGCAAGTTATGCTGAATTTCGCGCTAAACTGGCGTAGACTTCCCTAGATATACTGGTAACGTCAGACCACATACACCATCGAAAATCTGCGCCGCGCCCAGAACCAGCCATTGCTCATCCTCCAGAAAGCTGAACTGATGGCCGCAGCGTGGATGTTATCTGATGGGTGAGGGGGTTGGGGGCGCTGATTCAGTGTTGAGGAGTAGGTAGACGGACTATCAATTCGTGGTGCAAGAAGTTAGCATAGGTTTCAGTATTCAAAAACTTTGAGTTACATTTGACTTCCAGAAGAATATTAATATTCTTCCATATCTCTAAGTTCATTTATAAAATCTTTGGATGTTGAGCTTATCAAATACATGTTTACCATTAAATCCTCTTCATTTTGATTTTCATGATCCCAATGGAAAATTTGGCCGTAAATTTCACCCGTAAGGCATAAGATTATTTTATCTCCAAAAACTGTAGAGGCTATTGGGATACATTTATCTGGCATTTGGTTTTTATGTGAATTCAATTCATGCCGGACATCAAAAATGCGATCTTCATCTGTTATTTCCCAAAAATTACGGATGATGTCTTCTTGATCACCCTGATATAAATGAGTGAACTTGTAAACTTTCATTCCTTGACTGTTTTCTCCACTCCTGAGGAACTCTACATACGATTGTGGCAAAATGACATCGTATTCATCTTCAAAATTTTTAATCGCCTCAAGGGATGATGCCATGACTTGCAAGATTAACTCCTTTGAATTTAATTCGATTTCCTGTTATAAGATATTTATCAGCTAAATCACCTGATAGAGGATGATTCCTCCTAGCAACAGAGTGACTTCTAGCTAACCTATTGTTTGGAGAATCGATCCCATTTGTTGTGGGAGTATCAGGGTGTAATCTGTTTGGCGCATTATCAGTATATTGCCAAGGTCTAGATCCGCAGTTGAAATTCGTATTATGCACCAACCACTGACCATCGCCCACAAAGAAGGTATTGGCGGTGTCCATGGTCAGATTGTACATGGGCTGGGCATCGGCGACCACCGTGACGGACTCAACCGTGCCAAACGTGCCGTCCAGCGCGACGATTTCCGCGCCAAAAAGCGCTCCGCCAGCACGGTTCTGGGCGGCCTGCGCCCCTTCAATCGGTCTTTTAGGACAATCTTCAAGGGCTGATGGGCGAGGAACGCGCACAACGCTGCGCCCGCCAGTACCCACCCCATCGGCGAGCCAGCGACCAGTAAGCCTAAAACCAACGGTTCCAACAAGAAACTCCAACCGCCGTGTTCTGATGGCAGCGCGACCGAGTTAACGTCGGCGCGGACGTTTGCCTGCGACATGGCTTAGGCCGCCTTTTTGCGTGGGATGCGGACGAGGTTCAAGCTGACCGTCAGACTGATCAGCACTAAGAAGACAAGGATAGACGTGGCGTTAAACAGCCCCCCGATGCGCTGTGCGGCGTAATCACTGATGAACGCGCTGTAGGTGCGATAAGCCAACAACAGATGCAGCATCGCCAGCGACAGATAAAACACGGGGTGATAGGTCAGCGGCAGGCCGGTCAGCGCGGGCAGGATAATCGGGGCGTGGCCGAAAATCATCCAGAAGACGAAGCCCAATAAGAGCGCGTGCAGCAGCGTGGCATAGACTGCACCAGCCACCGATGCGCCATGCACCAGCGCAACCACCCCGCCGAAAGCCATCCAGCCATAACCAAGCAGCAGACAGGCGGCAATATAGCGGGGCAGTCCGTGACTGCGGATAGTGCGGCGGGCGATGTCGGAGGTCAGCAGCCATGCGGCCATGCCCAACAGCCCAACCCCCATGATGCGCGTGCCGAGGTCGAGCGCGGCGGGTGTGAGTGCCACCCCTAACCCGTAGACCACAATCCCCAGCGTCAGGGCTTGGACGCTGCGCGAGGTCAGGCGGCGCACCCGCGACAGCTCCAAGCGCTCCCCGATGATGGTCAGCAGCAGGAAGGCCGTCCAGCAGTGGACGACCGCATAGACGGGCAAACCTGCCAGCAATAAGACATGACCAGCGCACCATGCCGCCGCACCAACGCCCATGATGGCGACTTCCCGCGCCGGGTGCAGCCGCCACATCCAGACGAACAGGCCGACTAAACCCGCGCTGCTTAGGACGAAGATTACCTTCGGCCATGCACTGGCCGGGGCGACGACCAGCAGCAGTGCGCCGAGCGCGTTGACTACTGGCACGACCATACTCCACCGCCAATGTGATTCCAGTGCCACGGCGCGCTCCATAAAGATGAGCGTGCCGTGGAAGCCGGAAATCATCAGCCATTCGCCCTGCACCAACCTCCATCGGCCAGCCCAAACACTCTAACCCCGCGCCGACCCCGGTAAACAGGGTCAGGGCATGGTGAGAAAGCCGCCGCCGCGCATCATCAGCTCAACAGCCATCTGTTAGCTCCTACGCTTGTTCGACCATCAACAGCAGCATGACGACCGGGGTTTTGGCCGCGACGCTGTGCTTAAGGCGTGGAGTCAGGTGCGGCCAAGTCCCCGGCCCGGCCTCATGCTGGTCGCAGTCAATGGTGACGAGCGCTTGGCCGCTTAAAAAGTGGATAATGGAGGCGTGCGCGGAGGTGTGTTCGCTCAGTTCTTGGCCCGCCGCGAACCCAAACACCATGGCGCGCAGCGCGCAGTCTTTGTAGAACGTCCGACTGATAATCGAGTCGGGTTTGATGTCGGCCACCAGCGCTTGGACATTGTTGATGAGGTGTAAAGTTGTGTGGTTGTATTTTGCATCGGTTTTAGCTCTCCTATTTATTTACGTTTAATCCGCACGCGCCACGTCTCCGGCCCCTCTTCGAGATATTCCCACGTGAACAGGTCGGGGCACTCGTGCAAAAACTGGTAATACAGCGGCTTGGGCGCATCGTCATTGACCAGCTCGAAGAAGTCGCCCGGTTGCAGTGTGTCAAACATGCTGAAGATGAGCGGGTGACGGTCACGTGGGCAATGGTACGGACATCGAGTTCAGACGTGGGATACAGCCTCCTTTGTTGTTTTGTTTGAGAGAAAGGTTGGGCGCGGCGGTCAATGGTTTGACCCGCGCCCAGTGGTTCAGTTAATGACCGGCCTCATCTGCTGGGTTGGTGCTGTGGAAGATATCGGGAGCGTCTTCCCCCTCGGCGTAGAGGAAGGCGACTAGCCCGCGCTCTAGGCGGCTCAGGGCGTGGTCAACGAACAGGTAGCGCCCCGGTACATCCATTGTGAATTCGACCATCACCGCACCGCCCGGCGGGACGAGCGTGGTCTGGACATCGGTCAGCGGCGCAGCGGTCAGCGAGGCTTGGTCGTACACTCGGTCGAAGATTTCACCGATGAGGTGGAAGGATGAGGTGGCG
>JALONW010000190.1 GCA_025454725.1 Anaerolineae bacterium | reverse complement strand
AGGTCGCGCTCTAGGATGTCCACCAGCTCATGGCGGTGCTTCTCAATCACCGTCGAGAGGACATGGCTGAGGAGCTGCTCCTCCATGTCAATCATCTCTTCCAGCGAGTAATAGGCCATCTCCGGTTCGAGCATCCAGAACTCGATGAGGTGGCGGCGGGTCTTGCTCTTTTCGGCGCGGAAGGTCGGCCCGAAGGCGTAGACCTTGCCGAAGGCCATCATGTTGGCCTCGTTGTAGAGCTGCCCGGTCTGGCTGAGATAAGCTGGTTCACCGAAGTAATCCAGCTTGAACAGGTCGGTGGTGTTTTCGCCCGCCGCTGGCGTGATGATAGGGGTATCGACCAGCAGATAACCGTGATCGTCCAGCCAGTTCCGCAGTGCGCTGATAATGGTGGCGCGTATGCGCAGAATCGCCCACTGGCGCGACGACCGCACCCACAGGTGGCGGTTGTCCATCAAAAATTCGGGGCCGTGGTCTTTGGGGGTGATGGGGTACTCGTGTGCCATCTGCACCAGCTCAACGCCCTTGACCGACAGCTCGTAACCGCCGGGGTAACCGGGCGCGCGCTCATCCTTCTTCACCAACCCGGTGATGATGAGCGACGACTCCTGCGAGACCTTGCTGGCGAGGTCGAACTGTTCCTCGGTCAGGTCGCCCTTGAACGCCACACACTGGGCGATGCCGGAGCCGTCGCGCAGCTTGATGAACGAGAGCTTACCCTTGCCGGTGCGGTTATAGACCCAGCCGCGCAGGGTGACTTCCTGCCCGTCGTGCTGGGCGATGTCTGCAATCGAAATAACGGGAGGCACGTTTGTACTCCTATCCCCGGTGAAACTGCACAAAAAGACGGGGTCATTATACCATTACAAACAAGCCCCCTTACCTTTTGTCCAGAATCCACATGGTGCAATCCACACAAAAAGGGGTTAATCTAGAATAGGCTTAGAGATAGCCTGTTTTTAACGGCATGTTTACACAGTTGTACTAGAGTTGGGCTAGATAGACCTGTTTTAACCCCTTCGTACAGATTGCCAAATGTTCAGTTTATGAGGTTAGAAAAAATCATGTTAGGACACAACCCCGCCAACTACCACGTAGAATACCTCGATGTCGCCCAGCACTGGGACGCCGCCTCGCAAGCCTATGGCGGCGGCGACGCGCTGGTGACGTTCCTGTCGGCTGGCTGGCAGATGGATAATCACGTCATCATGGAATACAAGTGGTTTGGGGGCAACCGCCGCGTGCGCGTCTACCACTGCACGCTGGTGCGCGACTCCGACCAGATGGTGCTGCCGGTCGTCCACAATCCCTACGTCAACCGCCTGCTGCGCCAACCCAACTTCAAGGTTGAACTGCGCGAGACCGGCAAACTCACCACCCCGCGCCAGACGGCCTAAGCGTGGAATAGATAGGCTGTACGCCCCAGCAAAACAGCTCACATAAAAACATCCCCTTTCCGACTGTCAGAAAGGGGATGTTTTTATGGGGTGAGGTTAGCGGATGGGAACGGCCTCAATCAGCCCTTCAATGGTGACGAACGGGGCGTAAATCCAGCCCACCTGCCCTTCCCAGCGCACCTGCAACCAGAAGTTCTGGCCGCCCTGCACCGTCCGCCCGATAATTTGCACCCCGTCCCCCCACGGAATCTGATTGAGGAGCTGGGTGCGTTCGCTGGGCCGCCGCCGCAAGTTCATCACCGAGCGCGTGTAACCGACGATGTTGAGCGCTGGCGGTAAATCGGTCGGGTTGTCGATGCGGTCGAAGATGGTCTGGGTCGATGGGATGAGGTCAAGGTTGCCAGTGGCGATGAGATAGCGCCCCGACGCCCAGCCGATGCGGTTGCCGTCCTGAATCTTATACCATGGGAACAAACCCTCATCGAAGTTCTTTTCGAGGATGGGGTAAACCACGTTCGGGCGGATGACACCGACCATCGACGCACCGAGGTAAGGCCCTGTCCGCAGCGCGAGGCCGCGCACGGTAATCACCGAACCCGTAGCGATGGGAACCGCCGTCGCCGTCGGGCCGATGGGGGTCGTGAAACCCGTCCCGCCGCCGCCGCTGCTGCCGGGAATAGACCACTGGACGACGAGGTTCGCATCCCCTGAGTATTCCACAAAATCGACGCGGATGTTGCCAGACCCCGGCGTCGTGCGGTTGTATTGGAAGGTCAGGGTCTGGAAGGCATTGGGGGTGGTGTTGTTGAACGGGGTCAACTGGTTGATATAGACCTGATTATCAATGCTGACCCGCACACCGTCGTTGACGAAGATGGTGAAGTTATACGTCCCAACCGCGTTGAAGAGTTGGGTCGAGGTGAACACCGCCGAGAAATTGTCGGCATTGACGCCCGGAATGGTGACGCCCGCGCCGTCGGTCGGGCTGCCAGCGCCCCAATTGAAACGCAGGCCGACCGGGTAGGAGATGTTCGACGCCGCCGCCGGTTCGCTGAAGGTCGTGTTGTTGTAGAACGACCCGACCCAGCCCGTCCCCAAGACCTGCGCCTCGGCGGGGGTCTGTATGACCAATGTAAGCGCCAGCGCCATGACCACCAGCGCTGTGCTGCCGATACCCCAGATAAAGCGTCTCATCATGCCACACCCCTACCGCTGCCCGCCCATCGGCGTTAATTAATCCACATATCTTTCCCCATTATAACAACGAAACGCCAGTTTCGCCGGGGACTTATCGCCTACGCTGTCTTGGCGCTGGTTTTTCGCCCAGTAAGCCTATTCGCAGGCACGGCGTGGGTTTGCAAAAGCCCGGTCTGTGTGTATCCTAACGGACTGAACCAACGCGATTTTTAGAAACCGGACAACCATGCTGCGCTTCTTGCTCTCTCTGGTGCTGGGCGGGGTGTTGGGCTTGGGCGTGGGGCTGTACCTTGGATGGGTGCAGTTCCCGGTCGAGTTCGTCAACAGCCCCATCAGCGCCCTCGACCCCCGCTACCGCGATGACTATACCGTGATGGTGGCGCAGGGCTTCCAAGCCGACGCCGACGGTGTGGGGGCGGTGCAGCGCCTGCGCGTGCTGGGCGTCGAGAACGTGCCGGAATACGTCTTCCAGCAGGCCGAGCGCTACATCACCAACTCGCGCAGCCCTCAAGAAATCCAAGCCCTCATCGCCCTAAGCGAGGGGCTGGGGCGCACCTCGCCGCTGTTCGACCCGTACCGCCCGGTCGGTGCGCCATGACCGCCGCGCCAGAGCGGAGCGCGCCGCCGCGTTCCAGCCGCTATTACCGTCCGCGCCGCCCGATTTCGCTGGCGGTGCTGCTGGTTGGGTTCGTGTTGGGCGTCGCGGGTGGGCTGTACACCGCGTGGGAGCTTGCGCCGGTCGAGGAAGTCGATACTGCGCCGTGGCAGTTGAGCCGACAGGGACAGGCCGAGTACATCGTCGCGGTGATGCTGGCCTACTCGCAGGACAGCGACCTCAGCCGCGCCGTGACCCGCCTGTTAGAGCTGCGTGTGCCGGACCCCATCCAGCACGTTGCGGAGGTGGCCTGTGACCTCGCCCGCACGGGCTATGTGGCCGAGCCGGGCGGCGACCGCGCCATCCGCGCCATGATGAACTTTTATCAGCTTCAGGGGCGCACCGGCTGCGCCGACCAGCTCATGCCCGGCGTGCCAGAGCCGTCGCCGACCTTCGATTTGGTCATCGCGGCCACCCCCACCCTGCCGCCGCCGCCCACCAAGACCAACACGCCAGAAGGGTTCATTGACGGGCCGACTGCCACCCCCACCGTGCGCGTCGCGCCAACGGTCGCGCCACAGCAGCGATTTACGGTCGTCCGCCTAGAGCGCTTCTGCGATGCCGACTTCGCCGCGACCATGGAGGTCTATGTGCAGGAGACCGGCGGGACGCCGCTGCCCGGCCAGCGTGTGCGGGTGCGCTGGAACGACGGCGAGAGTATCTTCATCACCGGGGTAAAGCCGGGGCGCGGGCGCGACTACGCCGACTTCACAATGGAGCCGGACATCTCGTATACCGTGGACATGCCCGGCCTGAGCGACCCCTCGGACGTGATGATTTCGTCCGGCTGTTTTGACGCAACCGGCGAACAAACCCGCGCCTCGTACCGGGTGGTGTTCCGCCCATCGTTCTAGGGGGTTTTACATCCCTTAGAGGCGCTATTTTGTGCTAAAATAGGGGTATGGCACAACCGATGATGACCGGGGCGGTCGGCTGAGAGGCCGCCGCCCCGCACGCACGATATAGAGGGATAGACACTGTGGAAATCACTTGGTACGGACATTCCTGCTTCCGCTTGACTGAACGCGGCAGCATCACGCTGGTGACAGACCCCTACGGCCCCGAAATCGGCCTTCCGCCGCTGAAGCAACTCAAGGCCGATGCCGTGACCATCAGCCACGAGAAACCGGGACATAACTTCACCGAGGCCGTCAAAAGCGCGGGGGTGGTGCTGCGTGGGCCGGGCGAATATGAGGTCGGCGGGGTGTTCATCACCGGGATTGCGCTCCACACCGTCACCGACGAGCGCGCCCATGCCAACGTCGCCTACCGCATCCAGTACGGCGGCCTGCGCGTGCTGCACCTCGGCGACCTCGCCAATGTCCCCGACCAGCAGGCGCTGGAAGACCTGCTCGACATCCATGTCGTCCTCGTGCCGGTCGGCGGCGGGTCCAGCCTGCGCGCCAACGTCGCCGCCGAGGTCATGTCGATGATTGAGCCGAACTACATTATCCCCATGCATTACGCACTGCCCGGTTTAGCGGTAGACTTAGACCCGGTAGACAAATTCTTGAAAGAAATGGGCGTCAGCAAGGTGCAAGAAGAGGACTCGCTCAAGCTCACGGCGGGCAATCTGCCTGAGCAGCCTCAGGTCATCGTGCTGCGCCCACAGCTACAGGGCAACGGGGGATAAGCGACCATGAGCGTTAAGCTCCTGATGAAGTGGGACATCAAGGAATCGCAGCAGCAGGAGTACTTCGAGTTCGTTGTGCGCGAGTGGGGGCCGGGGCTGAACAAGCTCGGCCTTGAGGTGATTGGCCTGTGGCTCTCGACTTACGCTCAAGAGGACGGTTCGCCCAAGATTATGGCCGAGGCGCTGACCGACAACCTTGCCGATATGAAGCGCATCCTCGCCAGCGACGACTGGAAGGTGCTGCACGGCAAGCTGATGGAGTGCGTGGAGAACTACAGCCAGAAGATTGTCCGTACATCGGGCGAGTTTCAATTATAGGGTGCCGGGCAAGCCTTTAAGCCCAGTTCTCCCCCAAAAAAGCCCCTTCTCGCAGCGAGAGGGGGCTTTTTTCACCGTACATTTTGACGGTATTTTTGTGGGTTGGTTTAGCCCTGCGCCCGACTAATCCGCCGCTTGGCTGATGGTGTCGAGGGCGCGCTGTCGGGCGACCGGGTGCAGCAGCGACGCGATGGCCGCTTGGGCGCTGTGGACAGAGTACGACCAACGGTCGCCTAGGTCCTCGGCGTCAGCATAGCCACAAGCTGCGATGAGCTGGGCGGTCTGCTGATGGATGTCGGAAGCGATGCTGAGGTCAATCACGTCTTGGCGTTTCCACCAAGCGTTAGGAGCCTCACCCGGCGCTTGAACAATGGTCGGGTCAAGCAGTGCCGCAATTTCGGCCTGCTTGTCCAGAATGGCGTGATACAACTGCCACTCCGCGCCCGGACTGCCCGGTTTTAAGGTCGTGCGTCGTCCGTAACTCGCTTGGAAGCGAGCGCAGAGGGCGACCAGCGCGGCGCACCGGCTGGACAATTCGAGAGCGGTCTGCGTATTCATGTAGACGTTTCCCTCCGCATGCATAGATGTTAAAAACCTGCGCTAAGATTTAACACAGGCTTAAACATACTATAGGGCATTTCCCCGTTCTTGTAAAGTACCCTAACGTTAAAATTTTAACGTTGTGTTAAGGGGCGGATGTGTAAGAAACAGTTTTCACAAACCGATAGCCTTCGCCCTATGCCCCACCGCGCCCCCTATGCCACAATGAGCCAGAAGGGCAAAAATTCGCCCCGCCCCTAACACATCACCCATCACTCGCGTCTCATCACTCCCTTAATTGGAGGTTTTATGTCCCTTACCATTGTTGGCCTCGGCCCCGGTGACGCGGGCGACATCACCCGGCGCACGTGGCAGGCCATTGAATCCGCCCCGCTGGTCATCCTGCGGACGGAGCGCCACCCATGCGTGCCAGACCTGCCCATCAGTAGGCAACGCATCACCTGTGACGACCTCTACGAGGCGCACGCCCGCTTTGAGGATGTGTACGACGCGGTGGTCGCCCGTGTGATGGGTCACGCCAGCGCAGGCGACGTGGTCTACGCCGTACCGGGCGACCCGTGTGTCGGCGAATCGACGACCGGCAGATTTCGGGCGGCGTGTGCGGCGGCAGGAATCGCGTTGACCATCCTCCCCGGCGTCAGCTTCATCGAGCCGACGCTGGCGGCGGCAGAGGTAGACGGCATTGACGGGGTTCAGCTCCACGACGCGCTGGTCATTGGCGCGATGCACCATCCGCCGCTCAACCCGGACGCCCCGGCCCTCATCAGCCAAGTCTACAGCCGACAGGTCGCCAATAACCTCAAGCTCACGCTGATGAATCAGTATCCTGACGACTTCCCGGTCAAGCTGATTCACGGGGCGGGGTCAAGCGAAGCGCTGACCGAGGACATGGCGCTCTACGAAATTGACCGCAGCCCGCACATCAATCACCTGACCTCGCTGTGGCTGCCCGCGCTGGGCGGCATGAGCAGTTTCGAGCGCTTCCAAGAGACCATCGCCCACCTGCGTGCCCCGGAAGGCTGCCCGTGGGACCGTGAACAGACCCACGAATCGCTGCGCCGTTACCTGTTGGAAGAATCAGCCGAGGTGTTGGACGCCATTGACCGGGGCGATGCCGACGCGCTGGCCGATGAGCTAGGCGACCTGCTGCTTCAGGTCGTGCTGCACGCCCAAATTGCGGTCGATGACGGCGAATTCAAAATGGCCGATGTACTGCGCTCCATCAACGAGAAGATGATTCGTCGTCACCCACACGTCTGGGGTGAGGTTTCCGCGGACACGCCCGGCCAAGTGGTGACCAACTGGGAGGCAATTAAGTCGCAGGAGAAAGCCGACAAAGCCAACGGCGACCCCGCGCCGGAATCGCTGTTAGACGGCGTGCCACCCACCCTCACGCCGCTGCAACAGAGCCACAAACTTCAGCACAAGACCGCTAAGGTCGGTTTCGACTGGCCAGACGTAACGCCGGTCGCCGCCAAGATTAACGAGGAGGTGGCCGAACTGCTGGCCGCCGAGACGCCCGATGAGCGCCTTAAAGAATTGGGTGACATCTTGTTCGTGGTGGTCAATTTGGGGCGGCACATGGGCGTTGATGACCCCGAAACCGCACTGCGCCTGACCAACCAAAAATTCCGCACGCGCTTTTTAGCCGTCGAGCGGTCGGTACAGGCGTCTGGCCGCCCGTGGAGCGATTTCACCCTCGCCGAGCTGGACACCTTTTGGGACGCGGCCAAGCGCGGCGG
>JALONW010000189.1 GCA_025454725.1 Anaerolineae bacterium | reverse complement strand
TGACGCGCTGGCCGAGCGCTACATTGAGGGCATCACCGCCCGGTTGCCAGATGTTTTTCCGCCCGGTGTGCCGATGCCCAAACCTCTCAGGAACCCCCGGCGGCTGGTTGGGCGTGGTGTATTGGATGAAGGCTGCTCAGTCATTGGGAGAGTCCTTAGTGATGAAATGCGATATAAGTATCATATTTTAGATAACGTGATAAATCTATCACTTTTGACCTGTTTTCACCAAACATTTAGCTATCTGTGTTTCAGTTGCATCAGACCTATCCGATGAAAGACATCTCATGTCCGACGAACCCGCCTTTCAAACGCCAGTCACTATCCAGAAGCCCAAGCAGCAGCGCAGCATCGCCCGTTATCACCACATTCTCGATACCGCCGCCACGATGTTCGTCCGGCACGGCTATGAGCAGGTCGGGACCAACCAGATTGCCGCTGAGGCGGGGGTCTCGGTCGGGTCGCTGTACCGTTTCTTTTCGGATAAAGAGGCGGTGGTTGACGCGCTGGCCGAGCGCTACATTGAGGGCATCACCGCCCGGTTGCCAGATGTTTTTCCGCCCGGTGTGCCGATGCCCGACTTGGTGGGGGGGATGCTGTCGGGGTTATTTATATTTGCGCGTGACAATCCGGCCTTTGACCATCTGCTGACGACTACGCAGACTGGGGCGGTGGCGCGGGCGTCAGTGCGTATGCACCTGACAATTGAGGCGTGGGTGGCGCGGATGCTGTCGCACTATCACCCGCACCTGAGTGAGCCACAGCGCCAGTTGTGCGCCGCCAGCGGGATGGGCATCGTCAAGGGCATGATGACCATGGCGCACCCGCCTGATTCCGTGCCGTTCGAGGTCGTCCAGCGCGAGATGGTGTCGGCGCTGATGGCCTATGTGGGGTCGTTCGTTGCGCGCAACCCGCCGGGCTGATGGTTTGTACTGGCTTTTTGAATTTTTTCAAAAGGTGGGGTAGAGTTGAATCGGGCGGCGCGCTGCCGACCGACGTTGTTTTTGTTGACCAGAGAAGACGGAGCCTTTTACCCCTATGACCACCCTAAAGACCGCGCTGCCCGCCCGCAGCGACATCCCGAAGGAATATACGTGGAATGCCGAGAGCGTTTTCCCGATCCGCGCCGACTGGGAAGCGGCGGCCAAGTCGATTATTGCTGACCTGCCCAGCGTCGCGCAGTACAAGGGGCGCTTGGCTGAAGGCGCGTTGGTCTTGGCCGATTATATGGACGCCGCTGATAAGCTGATGCGCCTTCTGGGGAAAGTGTACGTTTACGCCAGCATGTCCAGCGCGGTCGATACCGCCGACACCGAGGCCATGTCGATGCTGGGGCAGGCGGGCGGGCTGTACGGTCAGGCGCTGGCGGCAATCTCGTTCAGTGACCCGGAACTGCTGGCGATTGGTCGCGAAACGCTCGAAGGGTGGGTGAAAGCAGAGCCGCGCCTCGCCATCTACGGCCAGTACGTCGATAACCTGTTCCGCTTGCAGGCGCACGTCCGCTCCGCCGAGGTCGAGGAGGTTATGGGTTTGGCCTCTGACCCGATGGACAGCGTGTATACCACCTACAGCCAGCTCGCCAACGCTGACCTCAAGTTTGCACCGGTCAACGTAGGCGGCCAGACCTACGAGGTCGCACAGGGCAGTATCAACACGCTGCTGGATAACCCCGACCGTGAAGTACGCCGCCAAGGGTGGGAGAACTACGCGGACGGTTATTTGGGGTTCAAAAACACCATTGCCGCCAATTATGCCGCCTCGCTCAAGATGGACGTGTTCCGGGCGCGGGTTCGCGGTTACGGCTCATCGTTGGAGGCGTCGCTGTACAACGACAATGTGCCGCAGGCCGTTTTCCGCAATCTGATGGACACGTTTAAGCGCAATCTGCCGACGTGGCACAAGTACTGGGCGGTCAAGCGGCGGGTGATGGGCTATGACAGCCTGCACACCTATGACGTGTGGGCCCCGATGGTCAAGGATGAGCCGGGCGTTCCGTACCCGAAGGCGGTCGATTGGATTTGTGAGGGTCTCAAGCCGCTGGGCGATGATTACGTGAGCGCGATGCGGCGCGGCTGCCTGCAAGACCGTTGGGTCGATGTTTACCCGAATCAGGGCAAGCGTCAGGGCGCGTTCTCCAGCGGCGTCCATGACACTTTCCCGTTTATCATGATGAGCTATGACGATAACCTCGGCGCGATGAGTACGCTGGCGCACGAACTCGGCCACTCGATGCACAGCTACCTCGCCCGCAAGAACCAACCCGCCGCCTATTCGGGCTATACGCTGTTCGTGGCGGAGGTCGCGTCCAATTTCAATCAAGCCATGACCCGCGCCCACCTGATGCGCCAATACCCTGATGATCGCACCCTTCAAATTGCGCTGATTCAAGAGGCGATGAGCAATTTCCATCGCTACTTCTTCATCATGCCGACGTTGGCGCGCTTCGAGTTGGAGATGCACGAGCGTGTCGAGCAGGGGCGCGGTGTCACGTCGCAAGATATGAACGCGCTGATGGCCGACCTGTACGCCGAGGGCTACGGCGACACCATGACCCTTGACCGCGAGCGCGACGGCATCACATGGGCGACCTTCGGCCACCTGTATAGCGCGTTCTACGTCTACCAGTACGCCACCGGCATCTCGGCGGCGCACGCGCTGTCTGAGCAGATTTTGGCGGGCGACACCGATGCGGCCAAGCGCTACGTCGAGTTCCTCAGCATGGGCAGCTCACAGTATCCGCTGGACGCGCTCAAGCACGCGGGGGTCGATATGACGTCGCCGGAGGCCGTGGAAACCACCTTTGGCGTCTTGGCGCGCTATGTGGACCGGCTGGATGAGCTAACGCAGTAGAAATACAGCAGCGCGGCACTAAATCCCCCACGCCAAACGGCAGGGGGATTTTTTTGGGGTCTTGCCACCATACCATACTGTATGGTATGTTTTAGAAATGAGCGAATGGAGTGATGATGACTCGGCTGTCAAAACAGGATTGGATGCAGGCAGCGATGGAAATCCTCATCGCGCAGGGGGTGGACGGCATCACGATTGAAGCGCTCACCCAGCGTATGGGCGTAACGAAAGGGTCGTTTTATCACCACTTTGGTGATGTGACCACGTTTCGTAAGGTCATGTTGGAGATGTGTCTTTACCAAAACAGCACCAGCGTGATTGAACGCGCCGAAGTGGGGGAGACGCCCTACCGCAAGCTGATGATTTTGACCGACTTGGCGGCCATGATTGACCCGGCGGAGGTGGCGATTCGGGTGTGGGCGCTGCGCGACCCCGAAGCCCACGCCATGCTGACTGAGACCGATGCGCGGCGCGTGGCCTACATCGCACGGGTACACCGCGACCTCGGTTTGGACGAAGCAGCGGCGGTGCTTGCCAGCCGCCTGTTTTACAGCGCGTTTTTGGGCGGTCAGCACCTAATGCCGCCGCTGACCAGCGCCCAGATGTACGAGATGTTCGCCGCCCTGCGCCAGATGTTCGGTATCACTGAGGAATCGTCCAATGCGTGAGTCACTGCTCGACCTGTTATCTGATGACCTGCCACCCGTACTTCCGCGCTACAAAGGCGTCGTAGTCCAATCGTTTTACTTACCGATGTCGGACGGGGTGCGCGTGGCGGTCGATGTGCTGCTGCCGCTGAACCGTAAGGACGAAGAACGCCTGCCGACCGTCATGGCGATGACCCGCTACTGGCGCAGTTTCAAGATTCGCTTTCAAGACCGACCCAACCGTGCGCCAGTGTCGGCCAACGTTGAGCTGTGGGATTACCTGATTATGCGTGGGATTGCGGTGGTCGCGGTCGATGCACGCGGGTCGGGGGCGTCGTTTGGTCATCACCCATACCCGTGGTCGCCGCTTGAACTGAGCGATTATGCCGAGGTTGCAGCATGGGCGGCGCAGCAGCCGTGGTCTAATGGGAAAATCGGCTCAACTGGCTACTCATATGAGGGGTCAACCGCCCAGTTTTTGCCAGCCGTGGCCGGACTTGAGGTAAAGGCCATCCTCAGCCAGCAGATGGAGTTTGACCCGTACACCGATGTCGCGCTGCCGGGTGGAATTTTTAATGAGGCGTTTATCCGCGTTTGGAGCGACAGCAACTACCGGCAGGACAACAACAAACCGGCGACCTTCTTCCCATTTGTTGCCAAACTGGTGGTGACAGGCGTCCGCCCGGTCGATGGGGACAAAGACGGCGCGGTGCTGCGCCAAGCCATCGCTGCCCACGCCGAAAATCCGTCGGTTTATAAGGCGATGTCGGGTGTCACATACCGCGATGACCAATATCTGCCCGGTGTGACGGTTGATGATTTTGCGGTCTATCGGCGGCGCGAACAAATCGAGGCCAGCGGCGCACTGTTGTTCAACTGGGGGAGCTGGCGCGACGGCACAACCGCCGAGTCGGTGTTGAGCCGGTTTAATACCCTGAGCAATCCACAGGTGGCGGTGATTGGCGCGTCGAACCACATTGGCGCGCAGAACGCTGACCCGTTCGCGGCCCGTGGGACTAAACCGTCGCCGACGCTGGCTGAACAGCGCGAGATTCAGGCGCGCTATTTCGCCCGATTTCTGGCTGACCAGCCTGCGCCGACTTCGCGCAAGCGTCTGCTTTATTACACGATGGGCAGTGGTCAGTGGCGCGAGACTGAGGTTTGGCCGCCGCGTGATGTCCATTCAAAAAATTGGTATCTGCAACCGGGGCGCGGTCTAGCCGAGAGCGCATCGGCCAGCGGCGGCACTGACCACTACACGGTCGATTTTACGGCGACGACCGGCAAGAAAAACCGCTGGTATACCGCGCTGGTCAATCCGGTCGATTATGGCAACCGCGCCCGCGAGGACGCCAAGCTGTTGACCTATACGAGCGCCCCGCTGACTGCTGACCTGACTCTGACGGGTCAGCCGATTATGGAGCTGGCGCTGGCTTCGACCCACCCCGACGGCGCGGTTTATGTTTATTTAGAGGCGGTCGATGAGCGTGGGAAAGTGTATCATCTGACCGACGGTCAACTGCGCCTGATTTTCCGCCCTATCGCCGCGGAAACCCCTTATTGGGTTGGAGGTGTGCCGCGCAACTTTACCCGTGCTGAGGCGGAACCGTTCCCGCTAGGTGAGGTTGTGCCGGTGCGGATTGACCTGCGCCCGCTCTCAGTGCTTATTCGCGCTGGGATGCGCCTGCGGCTGGCGGTGGCGGGTCATGATGCAGAGACGTTCGCGCGCCTGCCCGCCGAAGGGACACCGACTCTGACGGTCGATTATGGGCGGAGCTGGCTGGAACTGCCGGTTCAAGGCTAGTCCGGCCTGAAAACCAAAACAGCCGCCACATCTTTGACGTGACGGCTGTTTTTGAGTCGTGGAGATGGGCTAGAGCTTTTTATCCATCTTGCCGAGCGTGTCGTTGAGCGACTTGAGCGTCGTCAAGATTTGCTCATCAGTGGTGGGGCCAGCGGGTGCAGCAGGCGCTGCTTCAACCGGCTTCCGAGCGCGGCGGCTGGCCTCGTTGACGGCCTTGACCAGCAGGAAGACGGCGAACGCGGTAATCAAGAAGGTGATGAGCGCGTTGATGAATAATCCGACGCCAATGGTCACGGCAGGGACGATAATCGTACCGTCAGCGGCAGTTTCAGCCGCCTTAAGCTGAATGGCAATATCCGAGAAATCAACACCGCCCAGCGCCATACCAATCGGGGGCATGATAACATCCTTCACCAGCGAGTTGACGACTGAGGTGAAGGCCGCGCCCATGATGATACCGACGGCGAGGTCAATGACGTTGCCACGCATGATGAAGTCACGAAATTCTTTAATCATGACCGATTCTCCTTGGCATTTATGCCGAGAAAATTAAAAAGTGGGGGAAGGTTTCACCTCACCCCACAAATTTTAACAAGTCCACAAACATTTGCGAGGGGTTGCCCCTTAGCTGTTTTGCGGGACGGGTTTACTGCGGGCGAGTGTAAGCAGGCCGACGCCAACGAGGATGATGGTCGTTGCGGCGATGCCCTCCAGCGTTAGCTCGGCGTCACCCGCAGCGGCGGCCAACAAGACCGCCACGACCGGGTTGACGTAGGCGTAGCTGGTAGCGATGGCCGGACGGGTGTGTTTGAGCAGATAAGTATAAGCACTGAAGGCCACCAGCGCGCCGAACACAATCAGGTAAACCAGCGCCAAGACTGATTCGGTCGTGATGACCGGCGCGACCTGTTCGCCCATTAGTGCGCCGACGACCAACAGCACCGCGCCGCCGCCCAACATCTGGAAGGCGGTCGCCATCAGGCCGCTGGGCTGTGTCACCTGTCGCCCCCACATTGAGCCGAACGCCCAGCTCATCGGCGCGACGAGCAGCAGGATGGTCCCTAGCGGGCTGCCGCGCAGTCCATCACTGAGGTTGAGTAGGACGATTCCGCACAAACCGACCCCAATCCCCACCCATTCGCGGCGGTTTGGGAATCGCTCCCAGATGCCGCTGAACAACGCGGCCCACAGCGGCACGGTGGCGACGGCGGTCGCCGCCAGCCCCGAATCGACCTCTTTTTGGGCGAAGCTGACCACACCCGTCCCACCCGCCAGCAGCATGACGCCGATTAAGGCCGCGTTGCGCGCTTGCAGACGGGTGGGCATTGCTGCACCACGCCAGCGCAAGAACGCAAAAATGATTACACCAGCGAGGACGAAGCGGAAGCCGGTCATCAGCAGTGGCGGGAAGCTGACGATGGCGATGCGGATGGCGAGGTAAGTCGAACCCCAGATAAAGTACAGCGATAGCAGCGACAGGATAATCCAGAGGCGGGGCGCAGTAGGGGATACCAACACCGAAACGGTGCCGGGTTGGGTGGTCGAGGCCGCCATGTGCGGCTCCTTTCGATATGGGGTGTTGTGTTTGTTTACCTGCTAACTGTATGCCGTCTGTAAAAACAAAAATAGCCCCGAATAGGACCGCTTATCCTTGGCTGTGGGGCGTGACGTAGGGTTAGGAAGCGCTGCTGCCGCGTACTTGGTCTACCACCCGGTTGAGCGTGGCGCGCTCGACCGGCTTTTGCAGGATGGCGATGGGGTTGAAGTCTTTTGCGACTTGCAGCATCGACTCATCGGCGGCGCTGACCACGATAATGGGCAGGTGGGCAAATTTAGGGGTGTCGCGCAGGTAGCGCATGACCGAAATGCCATTGTCCAGTGGCATCATCAGGTCGCAGAAGACGAGGTCAGGTGTCAGGTATTCAAGGATGCGTTGGGCGTGTTCCATGCTGTAAGCCGAGGTGATTTCGTGGCGGTTAAGCATCCCGCGCATCAGGTCGTGCATCAACAGGTCATCATCGACATAGAGGACGCGCAGGGGCATGAAATGTTCGCTCGGAAGGGTCATGGTTTTGGGCAATCTTAGGGCTATTTTTGTTGAACCTAAGGCCATTATGCCCCAGAAAATGAGAAATATCAATTTAGTTTAGGGATATTTTAAGCCTTCAACCATGCAGCGCCTGCTCATAGTCCTCTGGTGTGTCGAGGTC
>JALONW010000188.1 GCA_025454725.1 Anaerolineae bacterium | reverse complement strand
CCGATGAGCCGTCATCGACGATGACCCCCTCAATGCGCGGGTGAGTCTGATGGAGGGCGCTGTCTATCGCCTCAATTACGGTAGCGGATGAGTTATAGGTGGGGATAATCACGCTGACCAACGGGGTTTGGTCGCTCATTGAGGGGAAGTCCTTGCCTTGACGAGGCCAAAACGCGCCAGCAGCGGGCGCAGGCGTAAGGTATCAATCAGCCAGCGCGGGAAGGCACGCCAGCGGCCTTTTCGGACGGCGGCTTGGCGCTGGGGTTCGTCGGTCTGCCAGCGCGCCCATGCCTCGGCTGCGCCGCTGCCCCATAGTGCTTCGCTAGCTTCGGGTGGGAGCGCCACATCCCATTCCCACAGCGACCACACGGCGCGCATTTGGTCGGGCGGGGCGGGACGGAGCTGGTCGGTTAGGCCGCTGAGGATGCGGACGACGTTTTCTTCACAGATTTGGAGTGAGCTGCCGGTATTGCTTAAGTTGCCGCCGTGGACGAAAAATTCACCGCCGTTGACCGCACTGGCGGTGAAGTCGATGACCGCCAGTGCCCGGTTGACCCATTCCCAGTCGCCGGTGATGCGGAAACGCACATCGAACGCGCCGACTGTGCGGTAGGCGGTGGGCGTGAACATGAAGAACGGCCCCGCGTAGAACTTGCGCTGACGGTCCCGCAGCGCGGCGGGCTGTTGCAGCAGCTTAGAGATTGTGCGCGACTCTTGACCGTCCTTTAACCAGACGTTCGTCCACGGGAAATAGACGACCTGCGCGCCCGCTTTTGCCAATTTCCCAGCATCGATGAGCGCGTCGGCGCTGCGCGAGTCGTCGGCGTTCCAGAAGCCGATGAGCTGGCCGGTGGCCGCTTCTATCCCCCGGTTCCATGAGGCATAGAGCGATTCGCGGGAGACGTAGTGGACGTGGACGTTGCGGACGTGGGCCGCGAACGCTTCGATTAGCGTGCGCTCTTCCGGCTGGGCATCGTTGGCGATGATGACGAATTCCAATGCAATTCCTGCCCGCTGAACGGCAGAGGCTACTGATTCAGCACGGGCGACCCATGCCGGAAGGTGAGCTTGCACGCGGTAAAATGATGACACCAGCGAAATATTCATCTGGGGAGCGCCTCCAGCAGGTCGAAGGAGTCTGCGCCGCTGTCGAGCGTTACGCGCCGACCGCTGATAGGGTCGTACCAACCGACGCGCAGGGTCAGGCCGTCGCCCAGCGCCCCAACCGGGTCGAGGATGACTTCACCGACTGCCCAGCCGGTCACGGGGCGCGTCCATTCGACCGGCACGCCGTCCACCACGCTGATAATCTGGCCGTCGGCGTCCACCTGATGGGCAAAACGGCGCAGCGGGGTGGTCAGCGGTTGGTCGGTCTGCCATATCAGCGAGATGATGTCGTCAGCGTCGGTGGTGATGCCCAACAGCCGCAGGCCGTTATCCCAGACGACGCCATCCAGCCCCGCGAGGTCATCGGGCGCAGTGAAGGTGCGTTCCGGCGTGGTGATTTCAATCATCGGCAGGGCATATTCTCCACCTTCCCAGCGTAGGACGGGTGTAAATTCGCCAGCGGTCAAGTCTCCGGGAACGTAAAGGCGGTGGCGGGCGGTATAGACCCGTTCACCCGGCCATCCGGCATAGCTCAAGCTGTCGGATAAATTGGTTTCGGCCAGTGTCTGACCGTCCGAGACCCACGCGAGGCTTACGGTATCTGCATCGGTTAGGTCGCGGGTGGCTAACCATGTCAGGCGCAGGTCTACCTCTTGGCCGACGCTCAGGGTTTCACCGATCCCGCCGACCAAAACGAGTCCGAGCGCGTCACCCTGTGCAACGATGATTGGGCGTGCAGTAGGCGGCTGTCCAGCGCTGATGTTGACTGTTGCCAGCGGTAGGGCGACGCCTTCTGGGTTGCCGACGGCGTTGATAACTGGGAGCGACTGCCGGTCGGATAGGCGGAAGACCTCCACGACGACACGGTAATCACCGGGGGGGGTATCGGGCGGGATGGGCAGTGTTACCGGGTCGATCAGGTAGTAGCCGGGAAGCCAGTTGCGAGTCCCCGTGCCTGCTGGGGCGAGGTCATCGACTTGTGAGACGCGCTGACCGTCGCGGGTCTCCAGCCGGGCGATAATTTGATAATCCTCAGCCATGCGTTCGCGTGCTGACCAATATAAGTTGTATGACAGCTCATCCCCGGCAGGCGCGTTGATGGTCGGTGCGTCATAGCCGATGAGCGTGAGCTGATTATTGATGTTGGCCTCGGTGACAGCGGTCAGCGCGCCAGCGTAACCGCCCGAAAAACGGTCAGTACGCAATGGCGTGTTAAGGTTGTCGAAGACGAGAATCTTCAGCCCTAAAACGCTCAAACCGACCGCAGCCGCGATGATAATGGATTGAAAAGCTGGTGATGGCACGACCGGCTGCGCGCTGGGTTGTGAGTCGCGCCCGAACACCGGACGGGTGAAGCGCCACCCGACCACCAACATGACTAACCCGGCTAGTGCGCCGTAGCTGATCAAGGTGGCTGTTTGCTGAGTTTGGCTGGGCATCAGCGCGAGGCTGAGGGCGTGTCTGCCGGGTGGGACAGTCACACTTAGGCGGCCATCGACCGGGTTGGGCTGCGGCTCGGCGGGCTGGCCATCCAGCGTGATTTGCCAGTGAGGGAGGTAGAACCAGTCGAACACCAACGGCGTGGTTTCAGCGGTCTCGACGGTGAGGTCAGCGCTGGTCAGCCCCCAACGCGCTTGGCTGACCGTCACGCCGTCGGGCGGTGCAAAGCGCGGGATGATAGCCGATTGGGCGTAGCGCTCGGTGAGGGCGTCCGGGTCGGGCATGGCTTCTGACCAGCGCGGGACATATTCGCCAAATGATGATGTGTCAACATAGCCGCTGGTGCGCTCGAAATTTTGGGTGTCGCTGATGGTGCGCGGGTCTATCTCTGGGAGTTGGATGCGATAGAGGTAGGGAACTGAGTAGACCAACAATGCTCCGAGGCTGACGGCGTACAGCGTGTTTCGGATGACCGGTCGCTGCACCGATGCAAGAGCCGCGCCGCCTGAACCCGCGAGGATTGCCAACAGCAGCGTCGCTGGCCCAATCAGGCGGGTGGGGAACTGGCTGTACTGGATGAGGGGGATGGTGCGCCAGACCACCGCCGAGGCGGGTGTGTTCATGAAGAGGAGGACAGTAATTCCGCCGACGCAGAAGGCCGCTAATCCGGGCTGGCCGCGCCGCCACAGAGCGATTACACCGACCGCGCCGAGAATCAGAGCAGGCCAGCCCAACGCGACAGCCACTGGGGGCTGCTGTTGGGCTGGGTCGATGGTTGCCGGGAGTGCAAAGGCGTTTGTCAGCGGCGCAAGGTTGCGCGTCACATCAATTTCAGGGAGGTTAGCCGTCACGCCGTCAATTTTGACGAGGCCGGTCTCGCGAATGGCGGGCAGCCAGAAGAACGCGCAGAGCGCCGCTCCAATCATGCCTGCGATGGCTAGGCGAATGAGCGTGCGAGGTTTATCGGCGGCTTGCAGCGCCAACACCACGCCGAACGCTGCCAACAGCGCCGCCGCGTGCAGTGTGATGACGTTGTGCATGGGCATAAACACGGCCACCCACAGCGCGACTGCCGCAAACCGCCCGCGTGACGGTCGGACGGCCAGCGCGTGCATGGCGGCCATCACCCACGGCAGGACGGCCAGCGACGCGATTTCGGAAGTCGTGCCGCGCCACAGCACGTCGTAAAGGGTGTAGGGTGCAGCGGCATAAGCGGTGGCGGCAGTCAGTGCCCCGGCGGTTGGGAGCCAGCGGCGCGCCAACACATAAGCCCCGCCTGCTGCCAATACGACGTAGATGGCCATGCCGACCAGCCAAGCGTGGACGGGGGTCATGCCGAGCAGATGCAGACCCAACATCGGATATATGGAGAGGGGCGAGTAGTAATTGAACATCGGTGAGCCGTAGCCGTAGACCGTCCCCGGCACATAACGCGCCCACAGGTCACCTTCGCTTAGGGCGTGGCGAAGGGTGATGATGCGGTGGAGGTGGAGTGTGCCGTCGGCGGTCTCTAACATCGTGCCACCCAGCAGGGGGACGATTAAGACCACGCAAAGGGCAACCAGCACGCCAATAACAGCGGCGGCACGGGATAGGGGCATAAGCGATGTCCTCGTTTTTTGGTGTTATTCTAATGGATTGCAGGCGTGCTTCGTAGGGGGTTGCGGGTGGGTTGGGCAAAACTTGGCCTCAACAATTGTGGACATGAACATGCAATTTTGGGTACACTAGGCTACAATGATGGCACCAAGACAAACCACAACCTGCGTTTGGGTGTCCTTCCAAGCCTTTTGTATCTAGCCCTAGGGTTTTGTCGCTGCGCTCATACCAACGAGGAGTTCGACGCCTTGAGTAAGACACGTACAGATCAACTGCTGGAACGCCTGCGCGAACTGCTCGCTTCGTCGGGTGATATTGAGGGTGCGGTCATCGTCAGCGTCGATGGCCTGAGCATCGCCTCGTCGCTGCAAGCGGGTGTTGAAGAAGACCGGGTGAGCGCGATGTCGGCGGCTATGCTGTCGCTGGGTGAGCGCATTTCGTCGGAGTTGGGGCGCGGCGAATTGGAACAGGTTCAGGTACGCGGCATCAACGGCTATGTGTTGGTGAACGCGGTCGGTGAAGAAGCGGTGTTGACTGTGCTGGCGCGCAAGGAAGCCCGTCTCGGCCTCATCCTGTTGGAGGTCTCGCGCACAGTTAAAGACCTGACCCCGCTTATCTAGCTACAAATAGCCAGCTATCCCAGAGGACGTGTGGACAACCATCACTTATTGATCGTCGAAGACCATTATGAGCTGGCGGAGTTGGTCGTCACTTTCTTCTCTGAGGAGGGCTACACGGTCCACCATGCGGCCAGCGGACAGGAAGCGTTAGACCTGTCGATGCGCGAGCCGGTCGAGCTGGCGCTGCTGGACATTCGTCTGCCCGATTTTGACGGATATGAAGTCGTCAACCGCCTACGCCAGCACCCCAAGACCGCGCAGATGCCGGTGATTCTGCTCACTGAACGCCGTGACCGCTCGTTCCGGCTTCAAGGGTTGGAAATGGGTGTGGTCGATTACATCACCAAGCCGTTCGACCTTGACGAGCTGCGCCTGCGTGTGCGGAATGCGCTGGCACGCGGGCAGATGCGTAACACCATCAACCCGGTGACAGAACTGCCTCAGCCCATGATTACCGAGCAAGAACTTCAGCGCGCCATTGTCGCTGACCACCCGTGGACGGTCATTCAACTGTCGCTGGATGGGTTAGAAGCCTATGGTTTCATCGCCAAGAACGATGTGATTCGGGCGGTGTCGGTGATGCTGCGCTCATCGCTGCGTGACCTTGAACTGAGCGATACGTTCGCTGGTCATCTGCAAGACCATGAGGTCATTATCGTCACCGTGCCAGAGAAGGCGAAGGCCATTACCGAGCGCCTCGCCCAGCGGATGCGTGAATCAATCCACCAGTTTCTGCCCAACCGCCGTCTACCGACGGCCAATGAGGTCGGGGGCGGCTTGAAGGTGCAGTTCAGCGAGATTGACCACCTTAACACGGCGGTCACATCGGCTGAAACCCTGCGCGAGGCGCTGGCGGCTGGGTTGCAACCCGTGGTGCTGAGCGAAGCCTAAACTGCCGGGAAATTTCAAGCAAAAAAGGACGGCGCTGTTTGGGCGACCGTCCTTTTTGTTTGATGAGGTAAGGCTGAGGTTAGTTGCTGCTGCGTTGGGCGATGCGGCGCAAACCCTGATACGACGGGTTGCCCTGAATCTGCGCCCAGCGCTCTTGGCCACCGTCGGTGTGCCACTCGACCACGTACATCCCTTCCGGGCTTTCGTATTCCAAAACCGGCACGAGGCCAAACAAAATCTGGCGCATGACGCCGATTAACTCTTTACGCTTTTCCCCGGTAGTGAGGATGAAGTACTTGCCGGGCTGCCACTCGAAGCGGACAGGCATCCCGTTCCAGTTGCCTTCCATCTTGTAGGGGCCGGTCCACTGCGTACAGGTCATGAACAACCCTTGCAGGCGGTGTTTCCAGAGCGTGGTATTGACGCGCTCCTCAATATAGTATGGGCGCGGTTCTGGGGTGCTGTAGAACCATTTACGGGCGTCGGTTGCCATCGTTTCAAACTCCTGACCGTGGATTTTACATACACGATTGTACCCGAAAGCCGCGCCGGTTAGCCAGTCGAGACCGGCGGCTGATGCTTGCCAAGACGATCTTTTTGCCCCAACATGGTAGGGTCTAACGAATAGAGCCAAGCGAAGAGGAGCCTTATGCGTACTTACCTAGCGATTTTCCTGCTGCTGTTGTTGGCAGTTTCAGGGACAGGTGTCTCTGCCCAGACCACTCTCGTGTTGGGTGAACCGGCGACGGCGACCGTTACCGTGCCTGATATTGCGGGGCTGGTTCCGTTCACCTTTACACTGGACGAGCTGCAATATGTCTCGATTGTTGTGCGCACACAGGATGAGACGGACCCTGCCTTCCGCCTGAGTGATGCTTTTGGGCGTAATCTGATTGTCATCAACGACAACCCCAATTCGTCGCTGGTGCGTGACCCGAAGGACGCCGCTTACGACGACACCTTGTTGCTACCGGGGACGTACCTGTTGGAGGTCGGGCGTGTCGATGCTGAGTTGGTGGGCAGCGGCGAACTAGAGGTCTTGGTGCAGGCGGGGGAAGGAGATGCGCTGGGTATCGGGGCGACCTCGACCCTCGACCTATCTATGGCTGCCAATGAGGGGATTGTCATCCCATTGATGCTAGAGCGCGGTGACATCGTTTCGATTGCGGCAGTGGCGCTTAACCCTGACCTTGACCTCCGTTTAATCCTCCGTACATCGGACGGCCAAGAAGTAACCCGCAATGAGGACAACGAGACGCAAGACCTGTTCGTGAGCCTTGCCGACCCACGCATTTACCAGTTTTCTGTGCCGGAGAGTGAGACTTATCTGCTGACGGTGCGACCCTTCGGGACGACAGCCAGCGGCGATTTCATCCTGTTTACGCAGCGGCATGGGCGCTTGGCGGGAGAAGCCACCCGTGAGTTCTTGACTGGTGCGGCACTTGACCGCCAGCGTACCACCCTGAACGTTGATTTTGAGGCAGGCGAATCCGTCCGCTTGACGGCACGGGCAGTGGATGCAGGTCTTGACCCCGAACTGACACTGCTCGACCCGAACAGCGTTATCATTGGTTATAACGATGACCATGTAAGCGGCGGCGAAGACCTAGAATTCCTTGACTCCCGGATTGACCGGGTATTCATTGAGGAGACTGGCACCTATGAGATTAACGTCACCAGTGTGAGCGGCGCAGGCCAGTATGAGGTTGAGGTTGAGCGGTTGGGACGTTTTGAGCCGCTGGATGAGCCGTTGGTGTTGGATGCCGCGCAGATGACCCGCGTGCCGTTAAGCGCACCGGAAACCTCGCCAGAGGCCACCCCAGAAGTGACCGCAGAACCGGGCAGCTAGACGTAAGATGTTTCACGGGG
>JALONW010000187.1 GCA_025454725.1 Anaerolineae bacterium | reverse complement strand
CGGTACCTTAATTGGCCTTTTGTTGATTTGGGTAATCATGATTTCACAGATCAAAATGGACGAAATTTCTGTCAGGGTTTGGAAAAAAGAGGATGGATATACTACGGATATAATATGGAAAACGTTATCGAATCAACTGATTTTAAGACAACGTGTTGGAGATATTGTGTTAAGCGACGCTAGAACAATGAATGAAGCTGCGTTGAAGGCGGCCATTTTCATTGGCTATTACGATCTATCTCCGAACTTAAAATCAAAGATCGACGCTGCATTTAAAACTTATCCAGTACCCGAATTGAAAAAATCTAGAGAATATATTTTGCTATTAGGCATCAGCTTGACCACCCTTGTTGTAGTTGTCTTGATGTGGTCTTTGGCAGGGGCAATGAGCATTATTTTTGGTCTATTAAGTTACTTTGTTATCTTTTTTAATGTGGGTAAGTGGGCATTGCGTCGATCTAAATTAGCGCTTTATATGACAACTGATTTTGAGCGTTTACACTTGGCAAGTTACATTTTTGAAGAAAGCTATAATTTCTTCAAAAGTAATGTTTGGTTACAAATTCTCAGCCCTTTCACTCTTGTAAAACCAAAGCAGCAAATGTATGCAGACCTGTTCTTAGCTGCCACAACTTTCATGTATATGCATCAACCGTATGAGTCTCTAAAGCGTTATGAACAAGTCTTAGAAGAGTTTCCGAATGAACCTGAGACCACTTGGCTCGTTAATGTTATAAAACACATTGGTGTGTCCCCCCAAGTTGATTAAACCGTTGCCGTCTCTTCAGCCTTATGACACAAAAAATCCCCGTACCTAACACAGGTACGGGGGATTTTTTTAGCAGTTAGCAGCGATGAAATCTACTTCAGCAGGCGCATCACCGAAACGACTTTGCCCTGAATGCGCGCCTGTGACGCTGGGACGCGGATGGCCTCCATCGTGGGATGGGCGGGCTGGAGGCGCAGCATATCGCCTTCACGGTACAAGTACTTGAGTGTGGTCTCGCCGCGATCTTCCAACCAGACCGCCACCATGTCGCCGTTCTTAACGTCGTCCGAGGTGCGCAGGATGACCAAATCGCCTTCTTGGATCATGGCGTCGATCATCGAGTCACCTTTTACGCGCAGGGCGAACACTTCCGAGACATCCGCGCCGCCGAGCATCGACTTAACGACCTCAATCTTGCTTTCCTCGTCGCGCATGAACGGGCTGTCATCTGGGACGGGGAGGGGCTGGCCAGCGACGATTTGGCCGCCGTAAGCCACACGCAGCGCCGATGTGCTGGGAATGACCGCAGTCGGACGATTTCCGTTGACCTTGGCGACCTTTTCCTGCACCAGCTTGAGGCCGCGCGACTTGGTGGAGGTGCGGGTCAGGTAGCCCAAGCGGGTGAGCTTGTTAAGATTGTAGTTGACCACCGAGGTCGAGCCGATGCCGGTGGCCTCGCCGATTTCGCGGATGGTCGGGGGGAAGCCGTACTGATTGATGTGCTTCTCGATGAACTGGATGATGGCTTTCTGACGGTCAGTCAGACGCTCAGATTTGGTACGCATGGTAGAAAACTCCCAAAACCTAAAAACCGAAAACGTGTTCTACCGCACATGATAGACGAACGTGCGTTCGGATGTCAAGGAAGTCGCCATTTTTGTTCTGTTTTTGGGCGGGAGATGAACTTTATAACCAATTGATTCGGAGACAACCACTGTGAAAATCGTGCAGCGTGCTTGCGCCTTCGCCTAGAGTCTTGCTACAAACAAAAAACAGGCCGCAACCCTGCGACCTGTCTGTGTGCTGCCCCCCGTAAGATTCGAACTTACAACCAATTGATTAAGAGACACCTAGAGTCTTGTTACAAACAAAAAACAGGCCGCAACCCTGCGACCTGTCTCTATGTTGCCCCCCGTAAGATTCGAACTTACAACCAATTGATTAAGAGTCAACTGCTCTGCCGTTGAGCTAGGGAGGCTTAACAATTGAATTATAGGACAGGAGGGGGAGGGGGTCAAGGGCGAAATGGCAAATCATACAGCGCACACCGCCTGCCAGACGCTCACCCTACGCTGGCGCGAGTTGTACTATAGTGGAGGGAATAACCCAATACACCCACACGTCATAAATCCTATGAGCAACCCAACCCGCCCCAACCAAACGCCTGTTCCAAAACCTGACCCACAATCGACCGTGCCGGTCTCGGTGCGTCACGCCCAGCATACCCGCCCCATCCAGCCGCGAGTCGCGCCGCCACCGCCGCAGACGGTTCATCAGCGGCCTGTTGCCCCGCGCATCGTCCCGCCACCGCCGAACACTACCCAACCCCTCACACGCCGACCCCAGCCCCCGCAGCCACCCGTCTGGGCGCGGACGGTCGGGTTTGGCCGGGTACAGCTCCCTGTATGGGTCTGGGGCATCGGCGGATTGATAGGCGTAGTCGGCATGACCGTCGGGCTGTTCTTGCTGCTGGGGATGGCCGCGCTGGGCAGCGACCAAATCCTGCCGGGCGTGAGCGTCGGCGGGGTTCGGGTCGGCGGCCTGACCGAAGACGAGGCCGTCCGCGTGTTGGAGAGCCGCTGGTCAACCCTTCGCCTGACCGACAGCGGGACGGGCATGTCTTGGCAGATTTCGGCGGATGAGCTTGGTCTCCAAATTGACGCCGCGCTCACGGCGGAACAGGCGTACCGTGTCGGGCGCAGCGACGGGCGATTTTTCGCGGGTTTGCTGGGCGTGAATATTCAGCCTGCGGGCGTGTTTGACGGAGATGCTGCCCGCGCTGGTTTGGGTCGGTTCATCGATACGGTTTCGACGCCGCCGCAGAACGCCGGGATTGCGCTGGAAAACGGCGTGGTGCGCGCCACACCCGCCCGCGAAGGCCGGGCGATGGACTTAGACGGGACGCTGGCCGTCCTGACGCAAGACCCGTTGGGCTGGCTGAACGAGGGACGCCTGCCGCTGCGAATGGTGACGCTTTCGCCTAGCGTGACGGACTCGTCACAGTTGGTCAGTCAAGCCGAAGCGCTGTTAGCCCAGTCGCTTACGCTCAATTTGTTTGACCCGTATACCGGGAGCGCGCTTCAAGTCACGACCCCGCCGGAGGTCTGGTCGGCGTGGCTGACCGCCCAGCCCGATACTTCCTCATCGCTGGGGGTGCGCCTCGCGCTGGACGATGCGGCGCTGCGCGGGTTCATTACCCAAGCCGACGCGCAGGCGGGCGATTACCGCTATCTGAAAGCCGACGAGCTGGTTGAGGCGTTCCAAACGGCGGTACGCGGCTTACAGACCACAGTTGAGGCGCGGGTCTATCACGAGGACCGGCCACGGGTCGTCCAAGCGGGCGAGACCATCATCAGCATCGCTTACCAAGAAGGCGTCCCTTACCCGTGGATTCAGCAGCGCAACGGCGGTATCAGCAACATCAACGCCGGGCAGACCCTCATGATTCCGTCACCGGACAATTTTTTCCAGTTTGAGCCGGTGCGAAACAAACGGGTGGTCGTCTCAATCAGCCAGCAGCGCGCATGGGTGTATGAAAACGGCGTGGTCAAGTGGGAATGGACGGTTAGCACGGGCGTGAACGACAGCCCAACGTGGCCCGGCGTCTACCAGATTATCTCGCACTATCCCAACGCTTACGCCGCCAACTGGAATCTGTATATGCCGTGGTTCTTGGGCATCTACCAGCCTGTCCCCGGCGCAGACTTCACCAACGGCTTCCACGGCTACCCGACACGCGGTGGCGGCCAGATTTTGTGGCGTAATAATCTTGGCTCAAAAGTTACCTATGGCTGCATCATGTTGGACGACACCAACGCCCGCCTGTTGTATGAATGGGCGGAAAACGGCGTCATTATCGAGATTCAGGCATGAGTAGGGCGCGATGGTGGCGCTGGGTAGGGACATTGCTCGTTGGTCTGCTGGTATTAGTCGGTTGGCAGTTCCTCCCGCCCTTTGGGGAATCACCCATTGTGCCTGAGTCAGTGACTTTTCGGCGTGGGGCATGGATTGGCATTGAATGGGCGATGGAGCCGCACACGTCCGCTGAAATTTCAGCCTTTGCCACCGAATTACAGGCACGGCGGATTACCGATGCTTATTTGTATGTGAGCTATCTGCGCGCTGATGGAGAGTTTAACCCGACTTATGACCATGCGCGGGCGCTGACCGACCAACTGCGGACGCTTGTGCCAGATATTCGACTGTTGGCGTGGGTTGGTATCCCCATCCAGATTGATGGGGTAAACCGTTTGCCGAACCCGGCTATCCGCGCTCAGATTGCCGAGTTTGCCGCTTTTATCGTCGCTGAACTTGGCTTTGATGGTATTCACCTGAATGCAGAGATGGCCGAAAACGGCGACGCTAATTATCTGGCACTGTTGGCTGAAATTCGAGCTGAATTACCGGAAGGCACGTTTTTCTCGGTGACAGCGCATGCCCTCCGCCAGACCCATCCCGTGACATTGACCCCTTACCCCGTTATTGCCCATCACTGGACGCCAGAGCATTGGCGGGCGGTAGCGGCACTGGTTGACCAAATCGCGCTCATGGTTTATGACTCCGGTTTGCCGTTTCCTGCCGATTATCGTCGCTGGGCGGCCTATCAGGTGCGCGAGAGCGCCGCGCTGATGGCGGGCAGTCGTGCCGAACTCGTCATCGGTCTGCCGACCTCGGAGGAATGGACACCCTCGCACCAAACACAGGCTGAAACCCTATTCGATGGGTTGTATGGTCTGCTGGAAGGCCTGTCGGCACTGGGGGAGTCTTCATCAGTTACTGGGATTGCCATTTACCCATACTGGGAGACCACTCCAGATGAGTGGGCGCTGTTGGATAATTTCTAACGGCGCAGGCGGAACCGGAAGCGGAAAGGGCGGTGCTTGAGGGTGAACCGGCGCGCCCGGTGTTCCTCGGTCGGTTCGGGCGGGAGCTGCTTGGTACGGGCGAGGTAATCGACGTAGAAGCTGGCGACCGTGTAATAGATGGGGTAGTACAGGCTGAGGACGACCAGCGTCGGGTTGGGTTCGGGCTGGCTGAGCAATATCAGCACGAGGATGAACCATACCGCCCCCAGCGTCCATGACACCTGCCACAACACTTGGTTTCGACTGGGGTAGAGGTAGCGGGTCGGTACGAAGGTCAAAATGGCCGGGATGACCACCAGCGCAATTGCTACTCCCTCAGCGGGTTGCAGCCACCACAAATAGAGCGCGATGACGTTCCAGTACGATGGGAAGCCGAGAAAAAATGAGTCCGGCGTCTTCATGTCGATTTGGCCGTAGGCGTAGAGCAGCGCAAAAGCCGGGATGAGCGTCCAGCCGATATGGGGGACCAGTCCCTGCGAGCCGATGATGAAAATCGGGATGTAGCCGTAGGTCAGCAGGTCGATGGCGTTATCGAGCGCCGCGCCGTCGAATTTGGGCAGCACCTCGCGCACCCGCACGCGCCGCGCCAACAGGCCGTCGGTGGCGTCGATAATCATGGTGATGACGAGTAGGCCAAACGCGCCCCGGATGTCGCCCTCGTGGACGGCGAACAGCGCCAAGACACCGATGAGGCCGCCGAGGGCGGTGTAGAGATGAACGCCCCAAGCGGCGGCTTTACGTAGCATCTGAAAAATCTTTCTGAATGTGTGGCAATTCAAATCAAAACAAAAGCGCCCATCCGCTGTGGGATGGGCGCTGGTCAGGTCTTGTCGGTCGCCCCGGACTAGGTGAGGCGGTTGTAGAACTCGACGACGAGCTGAATATCAACGGTTTGCACCGGGATTTCTTCCTGCTCCGGGATACGGCTCAGGGTGGATTCCAGCTTGTTGCGGTCGAGGCTCAGGTAGGGGACAACCGTTGCTACCGACTCCATTGACTCGACGACGTGGACGTTACGGCGCATCTTCTCGATGACACTAACCACATCACCGGGGCGGACAGCGTAGGAGGGCAGGTTAAGGCGCTCCCCGTTGACCGTGATGTGACCGTGGTTGACCATCTGGCGGGCTGCCCAAATGGTGGCAGCGAAACCAGCGCGGTAGACCATGTTGTCGAGACGGGTCTCCAGCAGCGCCAACAGGTTACCACCCGTGCGACCCGGCATCCGGGTAGCGCGACGGAAGTAGCGGCGGAGTTGGGTCTCGCGGATGTTGTAGATGAAGGACAGCTTCTGCTTGGCGTCCAACTGCGAACCGTAGTCGCTGCGGCGGCCAGACTTAAACTGCTTTTCTTTGCCATGTTCGCCGGGCGGGTAGGCGCGCTTCTCTAGAATCTTTTGGTACTTTGCACGCGGGATGAGCGCCTCACCGAAGCGGCGCATCACCTTCGCCTTGGGGCCGTGATACGAAGCCATTTTTACTCTCAAAACCCTCAGTTGATGCGAAACATCCGGGTGCGCCCGGTTGTCATGCAGTATTCGATACGAAACGTCGCCGTATTGTAACGAGTTTCAGGGCGATTGCTAGGGTGGATTTACAAGCTGACCGGACTAAGCCCCGTGGTTGCCTAGTTGATCGGCTCCTTGTAGATGATGTAGCGGCCCATATCATTGCCCATGCCGATACAGGTGGTCATTTCGACCTTGAACTCGCGGCCACCCGACACCCAGCGCAGCCCTTCTTGGAGCAGACCCTGACCGACGTGGCAGACGGGTTTCTCGGTCTTGCGTCCCCAACACATCGGGCAACGCTCAAGGGTATAGATGATGCGGTCGGTACCTTCCTCGTGGACCTTAGAAACTTGGTCGCTGAACTGGTTGAAGATGTTCGCCATCGCCGGGACGCCGATGCGGAGCTTGGCGTTCATGGGCAGAACCTTGAAGGCGAGGTCGCTGACGCCAGCCAGCGCGCCGAAACCACGCAGCGCCTCGGCGAAGGTGGCACGGCCAGCGCGCAGCGCCAGAGCGCGACCACCGCGTGAGCCGTACATATCTTCGAGGGCGACGTTCAACGCCGTATAGTCGGCGAAGTCAAATCCTTTTTCGAGGTTATCAGGCGGATAGTTGCCGATAACGTCCTTCAGACCTGCTGCGTTCAAAATGGCGTTGAGGCCATTGGTCCCCATCACTTCTTCCATCGCCTGAATCGTGATTCGGGCAAACTTGTTGGGGTAGTAGAAGCCGCTTTTTTCGCGGGCCATCGTTTGCTGACCTCCGGTGTGGTGGGACGCCTTGCCGTACTTACTAGACTTTCAAAAGTATAGCAAATCGTTTGCGAATACCCAATAGGCTACACGTTAACACTCGGACAATTTTGCCGCGTTTCGCCTCAGTCCGCAAACACCAAAAGCGGCGCATTCAGGTCGGGCTGTGCCGATGAGCCGGGGAGACGCCCCTGCATCGAGTAGGGACTGGTGTAGATGACCTCGACATCGACCAGCTTCCCTTTCCAGTCGCCGCCGTCCTCGAAGAAGACCAGCTTGTTCTGGGGGGTGCGCCCGCGCCACTTGCCTTTATGGTTGTCCTCGACCAATACGTTCTCTGTCTGACCGAGCCAGCGCCCGTTGATTTAGTCTTGGATGCGTGCCTGTAGGTCGTCAATCATGTGGTGGCGGCGCACCTTCTCGTCCTCTGGAACGTCGTCCTCCATCCGCCGTTCGCTGACGGTGTTGGGGCGCGGACTGTAGCGGGCGAGGTGAGCCTTGTCGAGCTTGAGGTCCTCCAGCACTCGGTAGGTCTCCATGAAGTCTTCTTCGGTCTCGCCGCAGAAGCCGACGATGATGTCGGTGTGGATGGCGACATTGGGGACACGCGCCCGGATGTCGGCGATGAGGTCGCGGTACTGCTGCTGAGTGTAGCCGCGTTTCATGCGCTCCAGCACCGTGTCGCTGCCCGCCTGAATCGGGACTTCAATCTGCGGCATGACGCGGGGCAGTTCGGCCACTGTGTCCAGCAGCTTGGGGGTCATCCAATTGGGGTGGCTGGTCAAGAAGCGGATGCGCTCGATGCCGTGTTCTTCCGCGACGGTGTGGACGACACGCAGCAGGTCGGCGAGGTCGGGGCCGTCGGGGATGTCCTTGCCATAGCGGTCTACAATCTGTCCCAACAGTGTGACTTCCTTCACGCCCTGAAGCGCGAGGCTGCGGACATGCGCGACGATTTCGCCCACGCTGCGGCTGCGCTCGACACCGCGCCGGAAGGGGATGATGCAGAACGAGCAGGCGTGTGAGCAGCCGTAGACCACCGGCACATGCGCGCTGATGAGTGAGCCGGTCTCGTGGGTGGGCAGCACGAGGTCGCCGTCTTGGATGGCGTCGCGCTTGAGCCGGGTGATGGCTTCGGTTTCAATGACCTCCGATTCCCAGCCCTTATCGCGCAGCAGGTTGACCATTGGGGCGGGGTCGCTGGGCGCGAGGAATACATCGACCCACGGGAGTTTCTTGCGCAGCGTCAGAGGGTCTTTCATGCCGACCATACAGCCCATCACGCCGACCACTTTGTCGGGGTTGTCGCGCTTGACGTTTTTGAGGAGATGGATACGCCCCATGCCCTTGTCTTCTGCTGCCTGACGCACCACGCAGGTGTTGACAACGTAAATATCGGCGTCGTCTTCGTTGTCAGCGGCGGTATGTCCCATCAATTCCAGCTCAGAGGCCAACCGCTGGGTGTCGGCGGTGTTCATCTGGCAGCCGAATGTCCAAATATGATATTTCATCAGTTGGGTGCTTCTTCTGTCTAACCGTTAAGTTAGATTGTAGTGGACAGGTGGGGGAGTGTCAAAAGGGTTTTGTAGCTAAGCGTAACGGTGATGCAACAACTGAGGTTTTTGTATTAAAAAGCCCACCCAGTAAAACACCAGATGGGCTTGGATTCTATGTCACTAATGTTTTGAGTTACTGCCCGAACAGATCGGCATAGGCCTCCCCTACACCGACCAACGCATAGGTCAGCGCTTGGCCGTTCACATTGATCACGCCAACGTAGATCACCTTAGCGACAGACAGCGGCGCTTGGGTGTTGGAGTCGTAGCCGATGCTTGATGCGGTAGCGGTGAAAGCCAACCCCGCCTCGATATTGGTGACTTGAGCGAAGGCCAAACCATTCAGTTTGGGATAGACCGTGGTCAGCAACTCTAGCGCGCCTTCAGTGGTGGTAGGAGCAGGGGTGTTGACCAAGAGGGTATAGGCCCCAGCGCTGGCGTTGGTCAGCTCCAAAGACAGCGACTCTGCCTCCACTGCACAAGTGTTATCAACGCTACATGCACCAACCATCACTGCTCCTGCGCCACCTTGCCACACACCAAAAGATTGGGCGTCGGTCAAGCTAGCAGCTGCCGAGAGGTAAGCCTGCATTTCAGCGGGCAAGTAAGCGATGATGGTGGATAATTCGGCAGTGAGAGTTCCGGCATAGGCTGGGGTAAGAGTCAAACCAAGCTGTTCGTTGGCGAATGCCACCAGTGCTTC
>JALONW010000186.1 GCA_025454725.1 Anaerolineae bacterium | reverse complement strand
TTTAGAGGGGGATTGCAGTACCGGCTTCTCTTCCGGTCGGGTGATGGGTTTGGGCGTGGGGGGCTTGCTGACCGGCGGTTCGACCGGTTTTTCGGCAGTCTTGGGGGCGGCAGGTTTAGCGACCGGCGCAGGCTCTGGTTTGCGCGGCTTGCTAACCGGTGCGGCAGCGCTCTTCACCGGTTTGGGCGGCGCAGGCACTTCCTCGACCAGCGGCGGCGCGACGATGGTGGACATATTCTTGAGCTTGAGGTGGTCAAGCACCGCCCCACACACATGCCCGGCCACTGCAAATGCGATATGCCCTTCCCCGTCGCAGGTCAGCGCCGAGAGCGCGGCGCGGGCGTGCGGCGGGTCAGCGATGAGCTGGTAGGTCGAGGCGGTGGTCATCAAGTCAGATACAAAGCGCTGGTGGGTCATGGTCAGGTCGTCAGCTTGGTACGACCGCAGCACGCCGGAGTCGCTGTCATAGGTCAAGACCCGTGCGCCGTCTTGTGACAGGGCAATCAGGCTGCACGCATAAGCCAGCTCACGCTTGGCGAGGGGTTTACCCGTGCCATCGGTGACGATGAGGCGCGTCCCGTCCGAGGCAGCGATGCGACCCGCGCCGCGTGCAATTTTGACGTTCAGCGGGAGGTCAATCTGCGGCTCAAAGCCAAGTTCAACCGTCTTGACACCGCTGTTGGGCTTGGCGACCAACAGCGCGCCCTGAAAGTCGAGCGCGACGGCGGTATAAGTCTGGGGGTCTACTGCCAGCGCCGCCGGGTTGACATCGTAGCCGTAGGTCTTGGATTTACCATCTGCGCTGAGATGGGTCAGCGTTCGCCCGCTGGTGTAGACCACCGCCGTCGTGCCGTTGTCCGCCGTCCAGACCTGCCCCGCGTCGGTGCGGATACGCGGGAGGGGCGCGTTTTTGTGTCCCTTGAGGGTCGGCAGGAACGACTTCCAAGCCTCATCGGCGTAATCGGTGGCCTTGGGGAGGATGAAACGCGCCTTGCCCAGCGGCTTACCGTCCGCCAGCGTATAGTAGGCAACAGCGCCGTTGGCTGCCCACGCCGCAAGAAAGGGTTCCTTGCCGTGGACAATATCGAGCTGTATGACTGCCAGTTGGGTGAGGTGCAGCCGCCACGGGGTATCCATAAGGGGAGTAAATTGTCCATCTGCTCATTCGACATCCCCCACATCATAGCGGCGGATGCGCCCCATCACAACCCACGCTACAACCCCGGCATCCCCCAAACACGGGCGGTTTTGTCCCACGACCACGACAAAATCTGCGTCTCGTCAGCGTTCCATGCCGCGCCCATCACCAGTAGCTCATGGCGGAACTCCTCGACCGTCGCCCCGGCCTCGTCCCACAGCAGCACACTGTCGTATGCCCAGCTCAGGACACGGCGCTCATCAGCGCTCAGGCTCGCGCCTTCCACCCAGTCGATGTGGCGCAGCTCCAACAATAATTCGCCGGTCTCGGCGTCCCACAATTTGACGGTATCGTCCGCCGCCCAGCTCAAAATACGTGACTCGTCGTCATTCCATGCCGCGCCCTGCACGAACGTGCGGTGAGGAAGCTGCAATACCGGCGAGAGCGAGGGCGGCTCCCAGATCTGCGCGCCGTCCAGCCTTGTCCACGTCAGCACCTGCGATTCGTCGGCGTTCCATGTCGCACCCAGCGCCGCCTGCCCAAAATTGACGGTCTGCGCCCGGGTGCCGTCGATGGTGTCCCACACGGTCGCCACGCCGGTGAGGGTGAAGGTGTACAGGCTGGTCTCATCGGCGTTCCACGACGCCATGGTCACCTCAGCGGGGTGTTCATAGTCCGCGACCGTTTCACCGTTCGCGCCCCAGACCCGCACCAGCCCGTCCACGCCGCCCCATGTCAAAATCTGTAATTCGTCGGTGTTCCAGCGTGCGCCTCGGATGCCACCGGGATGCGTCGCGTCGAGCAGTGGGGCATCGGCTTCGCCGGTGGCGTCCCAAATGCGGACACTGCCGTCCTGCGCCCACGTCAGCAAGCGTGCGCCGTCGCTGCTCCAGCGCAGGCCGCGCACCGGGCTGTCCTGCTCATAACGCGCCATTTCGTCGCCGTCTGCCGCCCCCCACACGCGCACCGTCCCGTCTTCCGAAGCAGTGGCAATCTGCGACTCGTCGGGCGACCACGCCGCATCGGTCACGACATCATCATGCGCCAGCGTCAGGACCGCCTGCGCCGGGTCATCTTGTGCGCTGACTGGCACGAGCGCCAGTCCGGCCAGCGCTAGGACTGCGAGGTATATTTTCACGCGCTGACCTTTCCATCCCTTAAATTGCATGGAGATACCCTTTATACTTACACCCATGATACGCCCTAATGACGAGGTTTAGATGCAGCACGCTTACGAGAAGTACCTCAAAGAAGTCCTGATTGACGAACCGACGCTGCAAGCGCGGGTCGCTGAACTGGGCGAACTGATTACCCGCGAGTACGCCGGGTCTGACCAGTTGATGCTGGTGTGCATCCTCAAGGGAGGCGTGATGTTCATGACCGACCTCGCCCGCCACATCCACGTCCCGCACGAGATGGACTTCATGGCGGTGAGCAGCTACGGCAAGGGCGCACGCGAATCCACCCGCAACGTCCGCATTGAACACGACCTAACGGTTGGTGTGACTGGGAAGGACGTGCTGATTGTCGAGGACATCATCGACAGCGGCTTTACGTTGAGCAAGGTGGTCGAGATGCTGTGGACGCGCAGCCCCCGCACGCTCAAACTCTGCACGCTGCTGGATAAACCCGCCCGCCGCCAGTCCGAGATTGCGGTCGATTACGTCGGGTTCACCATCGAGGACAAGTTCGTCTTCGGCTACGGCCTTGACCTCGACGAGAAGTTCCGCAACCTGCCCTTTATCGGTGTCGTGAATCTGGACAGCCTGAAGGATGAATAACCTCGCGCCGCGCACCCCCAACCGTCCCCTGATTTGGCCGGACATCCTCTTGGAGCTGGCCGATTGGCTGCTCGACCAAGACGACACCACGCCCGTCCACATCGTCGGTGGGGCGGTGCGCGACGCCTATCTTGGTTATCCGCTGAAGGATATTGACCTCGTGGTCGGAGGCGGCGCCATCCGCATGGCGCGCCGCATGGCCGACGCTTTCGGCGGCGATGTCTATGTCCTCGACGCCGACCGTGAGGTCGCCCGCGTGCTGCTCGACTCACCGGACGGCAAACTCAACATCGACGTGGCGGGCTACCGTGCCCCCGACCTGCTGGGCGACCTGACCGACCGCGATTTCACCGTCAACGCGATGGCGGTTGACCTGCGCGGCGACACGAGTCGCCTGATTGACCCACTGGGGGGCGAGGACGACCTCAACAGCAAGGTCATCCGCCGCTGTGCGCCGTATGCCATCAGCAACGACCCGGTGCGGGCGCTGCGCGCCATCCGCCAGAGCATTAAGCTGGGTGCGCGCATCGAACCGGCCACGCTGCGCGACATCCGCGCCGCCGCGCCAGAACTGTCGGAGGTCAGCGCAGAACGGGTGCGCGATGAATTCTTTAAGGTGCTGGGCAGTACCAAGCCGTGGGCTGGCCTGCGCGTGATGCAGGCGCTGGGCTTACTCGCGCCCGTCCTGCCGGTGGCCGCCGCGCTGCCCGCCGACCGCTGGGCGCAGGTGTTGACCGCCAGCGAACGCGCCGCGCACATGTTCATTACCATCAGCCCGGCGCGCACCGATAACACCGCCGCCACGTTTGGCTTGGGCGCGCTGGTGGTCGGTATCGACAAGTTTCGCCGCAAGCTGCAAACCCACCTCGGTCACCAGTGGCCCAACGAGCGCGCCCACACCGCCCTGCTGCACCTTGCGCTGCTGCTGCGCGCTACCATCGACCACAACGACCAACTCTCGCCGCGCAAACTGGCTGAGTCGGTGTCGAACGAGCTGCGCCTGAGCAACCCGGAGCGCACCCGGTTGGAAAAATTACTATCCGCGCCGGAGAACCCCGCCACGGTCTACACCCAGCCGCTGGATGTGCTGACGCAGCACCGTTACTGGCACGTGATGGGCGAGGCTGGCATTGACGCGCTGCTGCTGGCACTGGCGGAATATTTGTCGGTGCAGGGCGTGGCGCTGAGTCAGGCGGCGTGGGTAGCGGTCATCGAGCGCGCCCGCGTGCTGTTCGATGCCTACTATGAGCGACACGACACGGTGGTCGCGCCCAAGCCGCTGGTGGACGGCAACCAACTGGTGCGGGCGCTCAAGATTAAACCGGGCGCGCTGGTCGGGGAACTGTTGGAGATGCTGCGCGAACAGCAGGTGCTGGGGCAGATTTTCAGCGCCGACGACGCCATCGCCGCCGCCCGTGGGTATGTCAATCGGTTGAATTAGGGGGCGGGGCGGGCAGGTGGCGGACAAGACCTGCCTTGTCTCTGGGGATTTTCCCAGTACTACAGATTATAATTTAGACCTGAGGCAGAAAATCAATCTTCACTAGGCGATGAAGATTTCTTTTCCTTTAGTCCTAGAAAAGACCTAAACATTTGATGTATTTGGAACTTAGAAATATTATCTAGAGGTAAAGATGATAATTGATGATATCCAACATAGCGACTACCGCTTCTACTTTTTCCTTTGACTCCACCAACTGCTAAACAGGTTATAAAACCAACTTCCCACAATATTTTTGTTAAGTTATGTGTTTCCAATTCCTTAATCCAATTATATGCTTTGGCGTCTATCCTTAGATCGCCAATTATAATTTTGGTTAAATGAAGTTCCAATTCTTCCTTGTCTAAACTATACACCGAGCCCCGAAAAGTTTCTAAAACACTTAACAGGCTAGGATATTGAAACTCATACTCCATAACTATATCATTTAGTCTGTCTTGCGAATAAAGCCTTTCAGCCTCGCTTATAATGGAGTAATTCACAGTTGGAGTAGGCGCTTGAATATATTTATCTTGAATTAAAGCACAAAAATATATCAATTCTCTAGGTCTATACAAAGTTCTGTCAACGACATAATTAAACGAGTTAGATTGGCGATATTCTAAGAATTCAGGAAAAACCGTTCGCCAAATTTCTTCATCCGTACCTTTAGAAACATGCGGTAAAGATCTTGCTATACGTTTACATATAAGTTTCTTTAAGGTGATCTCATCCCATTCAATTACCTCAATAAGGTCTCTATACTTTTGTGCATCCTTATATAAGGATGGTATAGAAACATAAAGTTCTCTTCTTAACGAAATTAATACTTTTATATTACCAGTCATTGACTGATTGATTCGAAAACTCGCGTCAATCAACCCAGCAACAAACGCCTGCGCATCTTCAGAATTGTCCCAACCACGATCTAATTCATCTACAAGAAATACAACATTTTTACGTTTAGAGACCTCGCGTAGATCATCTAAAAGTCCGTTGATTTCTTCTAGTTTGTAAAGACTATCTAATTGCTTAACTTTTACACTAGCTTCTATATTTCCAACCTTCAAGCCTTCTATTCTTTTCACATATGAAATTAGTGCGCTTATTGGGTTTTTATCAATTTGCTTATGATTGTCTCTTAGGTAATCATGAATTTTACCTATAGATCCACGTTTCATTCTAGATGTATCATTACTTAAAAGATATTTCATAGCTAACACATAAAGTAAATATAACCAAGAAGAGTTATATGCGCTTTGTTTAGCCCAAGCTCCATCAACTTCTTTAACCATTTGACTGCTTAAAAATTCATAGGAATAGGTTTCTGGAGTTAAATTTATTACTATTGCCCCTTTACCACTGTGATACTTATCTAACATCTTAAATACAGCTGTTTTTCCAACACCTCTATTCCCTAATGCGATGTTCTTTTTACCATCTCGCAAAGACAGATATGCTGGATGTTCTACAAAATATTCTTCTAAGCTAATCTCACTTTCAGCAGCTAATTTACCGAAATCAATATTTGATAAATCATTCATGGCTGTATTTTCCTACTTTAATCGATAATTTTTATATTAAAGCATTGAATCACTTAAAAAGCAACATCCTGATTACAACAATTCAGTATACATGAAGTATGAATTTACTAGCTAATACCTATAAATAAATTAAATATAGAGACATTGTTGTCTAATTTTCTAGCGCGCAACCAACAAGATTTCATGCGATTCCCGGTTCGACAAGACATATTTTTTGGGCAGACTATGGACATCGACGCGCTGTTTATACTCTTTGAGTAGCGCCACCAGTTCCGCCAGTAATGGAATTTCATTCGTCACCATAAGAGATGACGAGGATACTCTCGGCATGCAGAGCGATGACCTGCCAAAAGGCGTCTAGGATAGTCGAGGGCGAACCCCAACCATAAGAGGTGCGTGCCTATTTCAAGCACACACCTCGCACAGCGTTTTGAGCTATGATTATGGTCCTAGCGGGGTGGCGGTCGGTTGGGTGGAGCGTAAGTCCGGCGGGCTGATGAAGATGTCGCGGCTGTAGCGCAAAAGGTAGTTCCCTCTAACCTACGCCCCGCGACCGCGACGTTTGCCGCCGCCGCGTGACTTGGGCGCGGCCTCACCTGCTCCGTCGCTAGACGAGTTAAAGGCGTCCTCGGACTCCTTCAGCGCCAGAATCCCGCGCAGCTCAAACAGTTGGTCGCGCAGCGCCGCAGCCTTCTCGAACTCCATCATGCGGGCGGCCACCTTCATCTCTTGTTCGATGTCCTTGGCCAGCTTGTGCAGGTCGGCTTTCGCCATGGTGTTCATGTCTGGCTTCTCGACCGGCGCGGCGTTAGGGTCGCCTTCGGTCGCCAACAGCTTAACCCGCGTGGTCAGGTCGCGGATCGACTTCACGATGCTGGCCGGGATGATGCCGTTCGCCTCATTGTGTGCGGTTTGGATGGTGCGGCGGCGCTCGGTCTCGTCGATGGCGGCCTTCATGCTGTCGGTCATCTTGTCGCCGTAGAGGATAACCTTCCCCTCGACGTGACGGGCGGCGCGCCCAATGATCTGGATCAGCGCGGTGGCGCTGCGCAGGAAGCCCTCTTTGTCGGCGTCGAGGATGCCGACCAGCGAGACTTCCGGCAGGTCGATGCCCTCGCGCAGCAGGTTGATCCCGACGATCACGTCGTAAACGCCCATGCGCAGATCGCGCAGGATTTCGACGCGCTCCAACGTCTCGACATCGGCGTGGAGGTACTGAGCCTTGATTCCCATCTCGTTGAGGTAGCCCGCCAGCTCCTCGGACATGCGCTGGGTGAAGGTGGTAATCAGCGCGCGCTGACCGTTTTTGACGCGCAGCGCGACCTCTTGCAGCAGGTCATCAACTTGCCCCTTGGTCGGGCGGACGACCACCTCTGGGTCCACAATCCCGGTCGGACGGATAATCTGCTGGACAATTTGGCCGCTGTTGCTCATCTCATATGGCCCCGGCGTCGCGCTGACGAAGATGGTCGTCCCCATGCGCTCCTCGAACTCCTCGAAGCGCAGCGGTCGGTTGTCCATCGCCAGCGGCAGACGGAAGCCATAATCGACCAACGTCTGTTTGCGCGCTTGGTCGCCGTTGTACATGCCGCGCACC
>JALONW010000185.1 GCA_025454725.1 Anaerolineae bacterium | reverse complement strand
GGGTCTCTTTCTGGTGCAGGAGCGCCTGAATAGGGGTTATATCGACGCCGCTGGCCTCGACCAACGGCAAAGTAAGCTGGGCAAGTGCAAGGTAGGCGCGGTGCAAATCGGGGTCGGGCGCGAGCGCGTCGAGGTGGGCGGCCACCGTGCCGAGGTCGGCGCGCAGCAGCGGCCCGGTCAGCGCGCCGGGGATGCCGCGTGCGCGGATATTGGCGGCAGTCGCGTCAAGCAGCGCCAGCAGTGCCGAATTCGCCGCTGACGGGTCAGCGCCCAGCGATGCCAACAAGCGCTGCCCCGCGCCGCTGACGGGTCAGCGCCCAGCGATGCCAACAAGCGCTGCCCCGCCGCATACAGCGCAACCGTGTAGTTGCTGGTCATCACCAGCGCGGCATGGTAACGCGGTCGGTCGGTGGGCTGTAGCACGAGCGCCTGACCACCCAAACACTCGACCAGATAGCGGAGCTGACGCATCAGAGACGGGTCTTGGGCTTCCAGCGCGAAGGTCGCCCCGGCGAGGGTCGGCATCGCGTCGGACGCGAACGGATAGGCCGGGTGGAACGCCCCAACGGTCACGCCCAGCGCTGACAGCGGCTCTAACACCTCTGCGCCGCGTGCGCCTGACGTATGGACGACGGCGGCGCGCGCCAGCTTACCCGTTGCGGCCAGTGTGTCTGCCACCTCCCCTATCGCGTCATCGGCGGTGGTGATAAACGCGATGTCACAGGCGGCCAGCACATCACCCAGCGCGGCGACGACCTGCGCCCCAACCGAGTCCGCCAATGCTGTCGCTCGGTCGGGCGTCCGGTTCCAGACAACCGCGATTTTAATGCCTTGTGCGTGCAGCAGGCGCGCCAGCGTGCCAGCGACGCGCCCACTGCCGATAAATCCAAGGGAAGGGTAAGGTTCCGACATGATTAATCTACTGCCCGATGGGGGTGGGCGTTGGCAGCGGCGGAAGGATGTAAATGGTCACCGTACACGAGGCGCGCAGCGTTTCTGTGATATCGAACACGGCAAGGCGGAATTGATACGTCCCTTCTGTGTAAAACGCTGGGTTAAATTGGCTAAGCTGACGAACGTCTGGCGCAGGCTGTATATATCTCTCTATGGTGTAAAAGCTGTCACCCAGCGATTGCCCCTGAATCTCCAGCTTGAACTCGGTAAAGTTCTCGATGTTGGCGACACCGACCACCGGAATAATTTCGCGGACGACCTGACCATTGGCAGGGATTTGCAGGCTGGCATTGGCCGTGTCACAGCCGACCGGTGCCGGTGCGTTAGGCTGAATCGTCCCCACCGGGGTGTCAGTTGGGGTTGGCGTGATTTGGATTCGGTCGGCGGGGTTGTCGCCACCGAATTCGACGTTGCTGTCGTCGATGCTGATGTCCGACAGTGGCGGAGGCGTTGGGGTGTTGAAGTCGAGGTCATCGATGACCTCGACTGAGGTTGGCGCAAACTGAAGCGTCTCGCGCAGCGTCGGGGCGACCACGTTCTGCACACCGAACACGACCAGCCCGGCCTCGATGAGCAGCACCATGTTGGTTACGGCGTTGGCGCGCTTAAAATGGGCGAGGTCGCGCTCCAACTCAAAGCGCGTCGCACGGTATTCCCCGCTGGCGCGACCATAGCGGCGTAACACGAGGAATACACCCAGCCCAATGAAGATATACAGGCCGATGGCAACCTGTTCGATGAGAAAGACGATGGATGGCAGCAGCATAAGCAGATTATACCGTGTTAAGGACACCTCGGATGACCGCCTTCAGGCGCGGGACGATGACGAGATTAACCTCTAGTACTTTCTCGTGATTGGCTCAGTCATATGCGACCTACTGCCCGATTGGGGTGGGAGTTGGCAACGGCGGGCGGATGTAAATGGTAACAGTACACGAAGCGCGCAGCGTGTCAGTGATGTCAAACACAGCGAGGCGGAATTGATACGTCCCTTCCGGGTAAAGTGCCGGGTTGAACTGACTGAGCTGGCGCACATCCGGCGCGGACTGGACGTAGCTCTCCATCGACAAGAAGTTATCGCCGAGTGACTGACCCCGAATTTCCAGTTTGAAGGAGGCAAAGTTCTCGACGTTGGCGACGCCAACCACCGGGATAATCTCGCGGACGACCTGCCCGTTGGCCGGGATTTGCAGGCTGGCATTGGCCGTATCGCAGCCGACCGGGGTCGGTGCATTGGGCTGAATCGTCCCCACCGGGGTAGCGGTCGGGGTCGGCGTGATTTGGATTCGGTCGGCGGGGTTGTCGCCGCCGAATTCGACGTTGCTGTCGTCGATGCTGAGGACGGCCAGCGGCGGGGGCGTCGGGGTGTTGAAGGCAAGGTCTTCAATCACCTCGACCGAGGTCGGCGCAAACTGGAGCGTCTCGCGCAGCGTCGGGGCGACCACGCTCTGCACGCCGAACACGACCAGTCCGGCCTCGATGAGCAGCACCATGCTGGTTACGGCGTTGGCGCGCTTGAAGCGGGCGAGGTCGCGCTCCAGCTCGAAGCGCGTCGCACGGTATTCCCCACTGGCGCGCCCATAGCGCCGCAGCCCGAGGAACACCCCCAGCCCGATAAAGATATAGAGGCCGATGGCGACTTGTTCGATGAGAAAGACGATGGATGGCAGCAGCATAGGCTCGTTACACCGTGCTAAGGACGCCCCGGATGACCGCCTTCAGGCGCGGGACAATGACGAGACCGACCTCTAACACTTCTTCATGGTTGGCGTCGAACGGGGTGTCGATTTGGTCGATACCAGCGTTGGTGATGGCGGAGAAAGCCAGCACATCCATCCCCATGTGTCGGGCGACAATGACCTCATGAACGGTGGACATGCCCACCGCGTCGCCAAACATCCGCAGCATCCGCACCTCGGCGGGAGTCTCGAACGACGGCCCCGACACGCACACATAAACCCCGTGGTGCATCGGAATTCCGGCGCGGCTGGCCGACCCGACCGCCAGCTTGCGCAGACGCTGGTCATAGGCCTGCGACATGCCGGGGAAACGCGGGCCGAGCGTGTCATCGTTGGGGCCATACAGTGGGTGGTTGCCCGCCATACCAACCAAGTTAATGTGGTCGTCGCGTTGGTCAGGATGACCGTCTCGACGCCCAATTGGCGCATCACGCGGATGGGAAACGTGATTTGCTGGGGGGTGTAGCCCTCATAGAAGTGGGCGCGCCCCTGCTGGCAGACGACTGGCACGCCTTCCAGCTTGCCAAAGACCAGTTTTCCGCTGTGGCCGTGGACGGTCGAGCGCGGCCAGCCGGGGATGGCCTCATACGGAATGGCGACCTTTTCGGTCAGTTCGTCGGCTAAGACGCCTAGCCCCGACCCCAACACGAGGCCAATTTTGGGCGATTGGTCGGTGTGTTGGCGGATGGCCTCGGCGGCGGCGCGGTAATCATCTTGGGTATAGGTCGTATAGGACATAGGGGTAGAGTTACTCCGCGTGCGCCATTTCGAGGTAATCGCTGCTGACCACATCCGCCGGTTCGATGCCCATAATCTTGAGCATTTCTTGGATGTGAGCGGCCTTAAAGTCGGCATCCCGCGCCGACCACGTGCGGCTCTTAATCTCGACAAAGAGCTGGTCTTGGTTCGGCTGAAGGAGCTGGTCCACGTTGATATAGAACTGCACGCCTCGGTAATGAATCGCCCAGCGGCGGCGGTCTTTATCGAGCGTGAGTTCTTTATTGGCTTGGAAGTACTCGCGGTAGAAGCGTAGCGGACGGTCAGCGGCGGCGATAAAGCGGGAGTGGGACAAATCCACCATCGAGTCGAACGACTTTTCTTTGATGGGCGAGGTATAGGTCAAGCGCGTCCGCACCTCAGTGATGCGCCCCTGTTCGTCCAGCTTGTCGTCCTCACGGTAGCGCACGCGCCCGGCACTGGGGTCGTCGAACACGAAATAGGTGTCGTGCTGGCGGTAGTGGGTCGTCCGCAGCACCTCCACGTCTGGGTGGTCGAGCAGAATCTCGATGGCCGATGGGTCGCGCAGGACGGCCTTGCTCTGCACCTCGAAGCTCTCACCGCGCTCGACGCCGACCGAAACTGCAATCAGCTTGCTCAGGACGTTGCTCTTGTAATCCGAGAGGAACGCGCCGATGCGCTCGGCGTAGCCGTTGGCTTGGTCGCGCAGGACGGCCTCATCCACGGTGAGCAGTTGACGGTCGCGCAGCAAGAACTGACCCGCCACCATCGTATGCGCGACATCCGACGACTTGGCCGAGTAGACGATGCGCCCATATACGTTGTCGGGGTTAAAGTCATAGTGTGGGATATTGTGCAGCGGCTGCGCGTCCACGACAATAATATCGGCGGCCTTGCCGGTTTCGAGGCTGCCTGTGACCTTTTCCAACCCCAACACCTGCGCGCCCTGACGGGTCGCCATCAGCAAGGCGGTGCGGGCGGGCAACGCGGTCGGGTTATAGGTCTGAGCCTTCGCCAACAGCGCGGCGAGGCGCATCTCCTCGAACATATCAAGGTCGTTGTTGCTGGCTGGGCCGTCCGTCCCGATGCCGACCGTCACGCCCGATTCGAGCATCTGACTGACGCTGGCGATGCCGCTGGCGAGTTTGAGATTGGCCGATGGACAGTGGGCGATAGACCCGCCCTTCTCGCGGAAAATCCGCATCTCTGTCTCGTCAATCCAGACACAGTGGGCAGCGATGACCTTCGCCCGGAACAGGCCGATTTTGTTCAGCCAGTGGACGATTGTCTGCTTGTTGGCACTCAGGTGGTCTTCGGCTTCGGCGCGGGTCTCAGCAATATGGATAATCAGCGGGACATCGAATTCCAGCGCCAGTTCGGTACACTTGCGGAGTGTCTCCTCGGTATTGGAGTACGGCGCATGCGGTGCGACAGCAGGCGTAATTAGCGGGTGACCGCGCCATTTTTCAATCATGGTGCGGGTCAGCGCGAGGCTTTCCTCATACGAATCGGCGTCCGGCGCGGGGAACTTGAGGACGGTTTCCCCCAGCACGGCGCGCATCCCCACCTCGGCAGTGGCGGCGGCGATGTCGTCCTCAAAGTAGTACATATCGGTAAAGGTGGTCACGCCGCCGCGAATCATCTCGGCGCAGGCCAGTTTGGTCCCGACTCGGCAGAATTCAGGACTGACAAACTCGCGTTCGGTGGGCATGATATAGCCGTTGAGCCACACATCGAGGCGCTGGTCGTCCGACATGGCGCGCAGCAGGGTCATCGGGACATGTGTGTGGGTGTTAATCAGGCCGGGCATGATGTACTGGCCGGTGCAGTCCACCGTCTCGTCGGCGCTGTACTGCGCGGTGATATCTGCGGTGGGGCCGACGGCAACAACCTTGCCGTCCTTGACCGCGACCGCCCCGTCGGCGTAGGTGGTGAAGCGGTCATCCATGGTCAGGACGAAACCGCCAGAGAAAATCGTATCGACACGCTGCATCGTGGTATCCTTTGCAATTGCAGGCCGCGATGGGCGGCATTATACACTATCTTAACTAGATATACGGCGGCAGGGGTCATTAGGCCGCTGAGGGGGTCATGTGGCGGGGTTCAATAGGCTGCGGAATGTGTTAGAGGCGGGGCTGGTCGGCCTGTTCTTGGTTCAAGCGCTGCGGGCGGTGGTCTCGCTGGTCTACAGCCGGGTGGCGGGAGCGTCAATTTACCCGGCGCTGGACCTAAATCTACTTGACCTAAACACGCCGGGCTTGGTCACGCCGCTGGAAGTGCAGACCGAACTCATCGTTTTAGCGGCGGGGTTAGCCGTCCCGCTGCTGTCCATTTTCGTCGGCGGGTGGCGCGGATTTCTATTTCTGACCGGGCTGGCGTTGGCTGGCGCGCGCTTCGTGATGGCCGTGCCGGACGGGGTGGTCTCCCCTCTCATCAGCGCCTCACTGGTGGTCGGGCTGGGGTTGGGCTACATCGCGTCGATGGTGCGCCACCGCCTGACACATGTCCCGTATGTGTTCGTCATCGGCTTCACGGCAGACCAAGTGCTGCGGGCGGCGGGCAACACACTTGACCCGTCGCTGGGCGGGAGTTATTTACCCGTCCAGATTGGCCTATCGGCGGCGCTGGCCGTCTTGGTCATTGCCAGCGCGGTGCGCCCGGTCAAATTGGGTGATGGGGAACGGCGCGGCCTGTTCACGCTGTGGGGCGGCGTCGGGTTGGGCGCGCTGCTGTTCCTGCAACTGGCGCTGTTGGCCTCCCCCAACGCGGTCGCTGGCCGCGCCGGGTTCGACTATACGCCGCTGGTCCCTGCGCTGATTATCGCCACCGCGCTCCCGTTGATTCCGGCGGTGCGCGGCGCGGCACGGGGCTTCGTCGGGCTATTCGACCCCGCCGCACAGGGCTGGGTGTGGCTGCTGCTGCTGGCGCTGATGATTGTTGTTGGGACGCGGGTGCAGGGCGTGGTCGGCGCGTCGGCGCTGGTGGTCGGTCAGGTCATCGCATCGTTGAGCTGGTGGTGGCTGGCACGCCCACAGGCCGAAAAAGAGCGCAACGCCAGCGGCCTGTGGATGGTCGTGACGGTGTTGGTGTTCGGCTTATTGGTGGTGTGTGACCTGTTCACCTACGAATACGCCTATGTCCGCGACTTTGCCGGACAGCTCTCGTTCCTCAACCGGGTTGTGCCGCCACTGCTCCGTGGTTTCCGTGGGCTGGGGCTGGCCGTGTTGATTTTGGCAGTGGTCTTGGCGGCGCTTCCGGTAGTCGCCAGCCGACGCAGCGGCGCGTGGAGCGGCGGGACACGCCTGCAATCAGTGTTCGGGCTGTTGGTGGTGGCTGTAGCCGCGTTGGTCGGGCTGTTCTTCGCCCGCCCGCCAGTGATTGTCCCCGCCCGTGACCTGACCGAAATTCGCGTGGCGACCTATAACATTCACGCTGGTTACAGCGAGCTGTACCACTACGACCTAGAGGGCATTGCCCGCACCATCCTCGAAAGCGGCGCGAACGTGGTGCTGCTGCAAGAGGTCGAGGGCGGACGGCTAACCAGCTTCGGGACCGACCAAGCGCTGTGGCTGGCGCGCCGCTTAGGGATGGACCGGCGCTTCTTCCCCACCAATGAAGGGCTGTACGGGCTGGCAGTTCTGTCCAATGTCGAGATTACGCAGGCGGACGGCCTGCTGTTGAGCAGCCGGGGTTTGCAGACCGGCGTCCAGCGCGTGCGCGTGCGCCCCGACGACGGCGAAATCAGCCTCTATAACACATGGCTGGGCGTACTGCTGGAAGGGACGGGCGGCGGCTCGCTGGACGCGCAGGAACAAGACCAACAGCGCCAACTGGCCGAAATCTTGAGCTTGATGCTGTCACACGGCGGCGGAAGCCTCAACACGTTAGGACGGTTCGTGTTGGGCGGGACGTTCAACAACATCCCCAGCTCGGACCTTGTGGGGACGCTGACGCGCATCCCCGGGGTGGTAGATCCGTTCGCCGATGAAAACCCCATCAACGCGGCTACGTTCCGTCAGATTGGACGTTCCGCCCGGCTGGATTATGTGTTTACGAACATGCTGGCGCTGGGGCGCTTGGTGCTGGACTCGGCAGCCTCTGACCACCGGCTGGCAGTGGTCGGCCTGAACGTGTCGCGCTAAATCGTTCACCCCCACCAACAGGGGGTTTTCGCCTCAGCCCTGCCGCCCTCGCCCGGCCTTCACCGGCGGTTAACTTGCGTCCCACGGGAATATCAGCGACAATTCGGGGTGAATAACCTGTTTTTTCACCCCTCTTGTGTGATATTCCCATGCTCCCACCCCTCCCGTCTCTTACCCCGGAGACCTATCTCAACCGGGAACTCAGCGCTATTGCCTTCAATGAGCGTGTTTTAGCGCTTGCCCAGCGCGCCGATGTCCCGCTGCTGGAGCGCGTCCGTTTTATCGCCATCGTCGGCAACAACCTTGACGAATTCTTCATGGTGCGTGTGTCCTCATATATCAAGAAGGCGCACATGGGGCTGGAAACCGCCCGACCGGACGGCATTACGCCCAGCCAGCTCCTCTACCTAATCCGCGAACGGGTAACAGCACTGCTGGGCGACCTACGCGCCACCCTGCGCGACCTATTGGCCGAGTTGGCTGCCAATGGGGTCTACGTTCACCTCTTCACAGAGCTTGCGCCGAACGACCGCGCTGCCGTCAGCAAATTTTTCGAGGAAGAAATTTTCCCCATCCTCACGCCGCTGGCCGCCGACAGCGCCCGCCCGTTCCCGTTCATCTCCAACCTGAGTATGAACATCGCCGTCCACCTGCTACCCGACGAAAAGCTCGACCAGCCCGACGAAAACTTGTTCGTCCGGCTCAAGATTCCTGAGACTTTGCCCCGGCTGGTAGACCTCAACCGAATCCGGCGGCGCTACGGCGGCGCAGACAGTGCTTTCACCCATGAATTCGTTTGGATTGAGGATGTCATCGCCGACAACCTATGGATGCTTTGCCCCGGCATGACCATCGTCGAGCAGCACCCCTTCCGTGTGACGCGCAATGCTGACATCGATTACGAACACGAACTGGATGAGGACAGTGACGACTTCGCGGATGTCATCGAAAGCGGCCTGCGCGAGCGCCGCTTCGGCGAAATCGTGCGCCTGACCGTGCAGGACACCATCAGCCCAGTGATGCTGCAACGCCTGACCGAGGAACTCGAAATCGCCTCTGACCGCGATGTTTATGTCATCGACGGGGCGCTGGGGTCGTCCAGCCTCGCAGAACTAGCGTCGATTGACCGCCCTGACCTCAAGTACCCGCGTCACGTCCCCCGCCAGCCGGAGATGCTTCAGGGTTACCCCGACCTGTTCACAGCCATCCGCAGCGGGGACATTGTGCTGCACCAGCCCTATGACTCGTTCGCGTCGGTCGAGGAATTTTTCGCCTCTGCCGCGCGCGACCCACAGGTCGTCGCCATCAAGGCTACGCTTTACCGCGTCGGCAAAGACTCCCCGCTGATTGCCTCGCTCCTAGAAGCCCGCGACAATGACAAACAGGTCACGGTGCTGGTCGAACTCAAGGCGCGCTTTGACGAGGAGAACAACCTCGAATGGGCGCGGGCGCTGGAGCGCAACGGCGTCCACGTCATCTACGGGGTCGAGAAGTTCGAGGTCAAGACCCACGCCAAGGTCTGTCTCGTCATCCGCAAAGAGGGCGACGCGCTGCGCCGCTATGTCCACATCGGGACCGGCAACTACAACACCACCACCGCCCGCTTCTACAGCGATGTGGGCGTGTTCACCTGCAACACCGAGATTGCCGACGACGCCACCCGCCTGTTTAACCGGTTGACCGGCTACGCCCCGCGCACCACCTATAAGCGTCTGCTGGTCGCGCCAGATTACCTGCTTAACAATATCCTCTCACTCATCGACAGCGAGGCCGAGGCCGCACTAGAGGGCAAGCCCGCCCGTATTGTGATGAAGATGAACCAGCTTGAAGAAGACCAAGTGATTCAAGCCCTCTACCGTGCCTCACAGGTCGGAGTCAAGATTGACCTCATTGTGCGCGGGCTGTGCTGTCTGCGCCCCGGCGTCCCCGGCCTAAGCGAAAACATTCGCGTGATTGGCATCACCGGGCGTTTCCTCGAACACTCGCGCATCTTCTACTTCCAGAACGCGCCCGCCGACCGCCGGGTCTACATTGGTAGCGCCGACCTGATGCGCCGCAACCTGTACAACCGCGTCGAGGTGGTTACACCGGTCATCGAGGCACGCACCCAGCAGCGCCTGCTCCGAATCCTCGCCACCGACCTAACCAATACCACCGGCGCGTGGGAACTTGAGCCGTCGGGGCGCTACCGCCGCCGCACCCCACCCGACGACATCGCACAGCCCATAGACAGCCAGACCATCTTCATGCAAGATAGTTTCGGCTTCGACAAGCTGCCTTAAATTCCGCCCATAAACAGGATGCCATGCCAAACGCCCGCCGCCCCAAACCGCAGCCCACGGCCTCACCCACCGGCTCTAACACCGAGTCGGTGGAGAACTTCCTTAAAGCCGTCTATACGCTGCAACAGGCCGCCTCTGACGGTGGGCGCATCTCGACCAACGCCCTCGCGGACCACCTCGGTGTCAAAGCGCCGTCGGTAACCGATATGGCGCGACGCATGGTCGAAAGCGGCATGATTGATTACCAACGCTACTACGGCGTCCGGCTGACGACGCTGGGCATCACCACCGCCTTAACCGTCATCCGCCGCCACCGTCTGATTGAGCTGTACCTCGTGCAGGAACTCGGCTACCTACTGCATGAGGTCCACGCTGAGGCGGAACGTCTGGAACACGCCGTGTCAGACCAGTTCATCACAGCCATCGAACACAAACTGGGGTTCCCAGAGATTGACCCCCACGGCGACCCCATCCCGTCTGCTGAAGGCTATATCGCCGAGGCCAGCGGCATCCCACTGACTGAATTACCGACCGGCGCGCTCGCCCGTGTCTCACGCCTGAATACCCCCAACGCTGACCTGCTTAAATACCTTGTCAGCCGTGACATCAAACTTGGTGACCCGGTGGTGGTTCATGACCATGAGCCGTTCGACGGCCCCCTGACTGTCAGCATCAGCGGCCAACGCCACGTCCTCGGCCACAAGGCCGCCGCCTGCATCATGGTCGAGGCTGAGAGGTAGCACCCTCCTATACCATCAGCGGACAGGGCATAGCCTGTCCCT
>JALONW010000184.1 GCA_025454725.1 Anaerolineae bacterium | reverse complement strand
CTCGGTCGTCCGATGAACTACGTTAACGGTTCGGTGATTGGATCGATGTTGTTGAAGAACAATGTCGTATCGTTGCCGATCGTGGTCGCTAGCGATTACTTCACAGGGTTTGATTTACCCAGCTATGCGGGTGGCCCAATTGGCGTGACTGTCAGCACCTACCAGTTGGATAGTGACTACTCATTCCCCATCGACTCGGTCAGCGCAGTCTACAATCCGGTCGTCCTGAGCGTTGAAGATCCTATCATCATCAACTTTGAGGCCGCCCCCCCAGCAACCGCCAGCCTCGCGACCAACGCTTACTTGGCACTGAACGGCGAATCCATCCCCTTCAGCTACGACCTGACGGGTGTGACGGAACTGCCGAAGCTGCTGCTGCTGCACCACCACAACAACGACCCCGACACCCGCGCTGAGGTCGTCAGCCTGACCCAGATCACCGGCGACAGCTTCGAGCTGATCGGCCCGACCAACGGCGCACTCGTCCGCGACACCTCGGCCATCACCGCCGCGACGTGGAGTGAGCTGACCGGCGCGACCAGCTACACCTTCACCCTGACCCAGCTCACCACCAACACCGGCGCACGCGCTGCGGGTGACCAGATTATCGTGACCGGTACGGCTGCCGCCGACACCGACGGCCTCACCTGTGCCGCTGGCGTCTGCTCGCTCGACCTGACCGGTGCGTCGTCCTCGCTGACTGACGGCCTCTACACGTGGACAGTCGTGGCTGGCACCGCCCCCAACCTCGTTGAGGCGACCAACAATCCGTTCACCTTCACCGTCGAGACCGACGTGTTCGAGCTGGAGCTGAACGGCAGCTTCGAGACCGCTGGCGCGACCAACAACACTGCCTCCGGTTGGTTGTTCACCAATGGCCGCCGCAGCAGTGCGGGTGGTGCAGCTGACGGCACCTTCTACGCGCTGGTGCGTCCGGGCAGCCATGTTCAGCAGAACCTGAACCTGACTCGCCAACCGCTGCTGGCCTACCTGACCGATGCTGACACCCTTAGCCTCGACTTCTCGGTCAAGCAGGGCAACGGTCCCATCGCGAACCTGCGCATTTTCTACACCGACGGCACCCGTGACCGCTGCGTCATCCCGCCAGTCGTGGATAACGTTGATCCGCTCGTCGGGTGGGAGGCTGCGGGCTTCACGTGCGATGTGACCAAGCCGGTCAGCCGCGTGGTAATCCAGTTCCGCAACCCGATTGTCAACACCGCCCCGCTGCTCATCGACGACGTCAGCCTGACCGCTGACCCCGGCACGGGCGGCCCGCGCAACAGTGGTGGTCTCGTGCCGCTGCCCGCCGCGCCCGATGGCTTCCGTGGCAACAACTAAATAACACCGCGCATCCTGTCGCCTGTCTAACGGGCGGCAGGAACCCAAAACCAAAACCGACATCACCCTCCGTAGGAAAACTGCGGGGGGTGATGTCTTTTGTTACCTAGACAGGTAACAAAATAGCCAAATTGTAATATTTTTCGTAGGACTGAAACAGAATTCTTCATCATTGCGCGCTATACTATCCTCCATCTTAAGGTCTAGGTTAACAGGTGGGATCGAGGGCATGTCTCGATACATGCGCCCACCGTTTTGTGCCGCTTTCAGCTAGGGATAGAGACCGTTCATGACTAAACCCTCCTCAATGGACACACTGACCTCGCTTGCGGCATACCGGACGGTAGCGCGCAACTTACCGAACACCAGCCTGCTGATGTTTGATCAGCAGCTCCGTTACGTGCTGGCCGAGGGTGAAGCGCTGCCCATCCTTGGGTTCAGCACCAACCGGGTGTTGGGCTACACGCTCTACGAGGCACTCCCGCCGCAAGAAGTCGCCCTGTTCGAGGCCGCCTACAGGGATGCGTTGGGCGGGCAATCAACTCGTATGGACCGTGAGTACGGTTCGACCATCTACGACATCCGAATTGTTCCAGCGCGCAACGACGACGGGGTGGTGTTCGGCGGGATGGTTATCTGTCAAGAGGTGACGGCTGCCCGCCGCGCTGAAGCACGCCTGCGCGAGAGTGAACGCCGCAACAGGGCGCTGTTGGAGACCATGCCGGACTATATGTTCGTGCTGGACGACGAAGGACGCATTGTTGACCAATCTCCCGTCGGGTTGGAACGGTTTGGGCTACCGGACGTGATGGCGGGCGTCAACCTGCGCGATACCGGCCTGCCTGACCGGGTGGTACGCCAGATTTTCAAGCTGGTGCAGGATACCCTCCGCTACGGCGACCTCCAGACTGTCATCATCGAATCTGACCACCTCGAACCGAACGGTACCTATGAGATGCGCGGCTTGCCACTCAACCCAACACAGGTGATGGTGGTCGCACGCGCTCTGACCGAGCTGTACCTCGCCCGAAACGCGCTCCAACGCCGCGTGGATGAACTAAGCGCGCTGCGTGAGATTGAGGCGCAGCTGGCTGACCGTCTGGACATCGATTACGTCCTCACGGTGGGGTTCGACGCGGCGCTGGCCGTCAGCGGGGCGCATAATGGCCTATTGGCATTGTTCGAGGACAACCACCGCCTGAGCGTGCGGCGCTTGGTCGGCATGTCCGATGCCCAATCGCTGGAGCTGCTCATCATGCAGGGGCGCGGCATCGCCGGGCGGGTCATGAAGACCGGCCAGCCAGAGTTCACGCCCGATGTCAGCCTAGACCCCGCCTACCACGCAGTCATCCCCGATGTGGTAGGGCAGATTACCATCCCGCTGTTCGCCCACGGCAATCGTATCGGACTGCTCGTGGTCGATACCGACCAGCCCGGCGTGTTCACCGAAGACACCTTCAGTGTGCTGCAAATCTTGGCTGGGCGAATCGCGGTGGCGCTTGACCTTGCCCAGCTCTACCAGCAGCTCCAAGAACAGCATGACCGCATTAGCGAGTTGGAACATCTCAAGAGCGAGATGCTCAAGCTGGGCGCGCATGACCTCGGCAACCCTCTGATGATTATGTCGCACTACATCAACAAACTGCGCGAGGACATGAAGGTTTTCCAACGCCCTGACCTCGACGAATACGTCAACGAGGTCAGCGAGGCCACCGAGCGTATCCGTATCATCGCAAGGGACATCCTCGACGCCGGGCGTGTGGAGATGATTGTCACCGGTGTAGCTATGAATACCCTCGACCTCACTGAGACGCTGGCCGAGGCCGTCAAGATGATGCGCCCGAACGCTGACCTCAAGGGTCAGGTCTACCGCCAAATCAATTGGCCTTCCGCGCCCTCCCTAGTCAAAGGTGACGGGCCACTGCTGTTCGCCGCTGCCAGCAACCTCATCTCTAACGCCATCAAATACACCCCAAACGGTGGGCGCATTGAGGTCAGCCTGTGGCGGGACAGCGACCGTATGGTGTTTGAGGTGCGCGATACGGGCTACGGCATCCCGGAAGACAAATATGATAAATTGTTCGTCCCCATGCAGCGCCTCAAAAGTAAAGAAACCCATAAGGTCGAGGGGACCGGCTTTGGCCTCTACCTTGTCAAACTTATCGTGCAGCGCCATCATGGGGATGTATTCTTCACCAGCGTCCACAAGCACGGCAGCACCTTCGGCTTCTGGCTGCCAATCAGCGAGGACTAGCGCGTCTGGACGATACATCTACAACCAACAACAACAGCGCTTTCAGTAAATGAGGGGGGCGGGTGGCAGGTCTAATAGTGCGCGGTTTGCGGGTGATATTAAGCCTGTTGACAGTGGCATTCGTGGTGGTGCTGGTTGGGTGGATAGGCGGCAGGCTCATCAATGCGCCGCAGGTGACGCTCGGAAGCCAACAGGCGATTATCATCTCGGCTGCGACACAGGAGCCCATCATCCATCGGTCTTTGTGGGCGCACGATGTCTGGTTTGACCGCACCAGCCCCATGCTGACCGGACTCGACACGCTCCCTGTTGCATGGAGTTGGTCGCCGCAGGGCGACCGGCTGGCCTATGTCCTGCTGCGTCACGAAACCAACGATTACAGCGTCTTCATCTTCGAGCCGACCACCCGCCGCCAGTGGTTAATTGGTGACGGATTCCCGTTCGGTTCACCGCCCGATTGGTCACCCGACGGCCAGCGGCTGGCACTGGTCAGCCGGGCGCAGGACATCTGCCTCTACCCGGCAGGGGGCGGCGCGCCCGACTGCCTCGGCGTCATGCCCATCGGCCAACCCACATGGTCACCTGACGGGGAAAGCATCGCCTATCTCTCACGCCTGCCGGAAGGAGGACTGTACCGCGTCGACCTGACAACGGGCGAGGTCGTGCCGCTGATGCCGGGCGTGCCATACCTCAACAGTCCGCGCTGGTCACCAGACAGCCAATGGCTGGCCTTCTCGCGCCAAGACAGGCCGGGCGAATCGCGCCACCTGTATCTCATTGACCGCGACGGCGGCGGTCTGCGCCAGCTCACCACCGTCACCGGCACGCAGGACCAACCGCGTTGGTCAGCCGACGGGCGCGAGATTGCCTATAACCACACCGGCTACCTTCAGCGCGCCCCCGACGTGCTAATTGTCACGGTGGCCGACGGGCGGGTGCGGTCGGTGGCGGCGTCGCCCCAGATTGACGCCGACCCACGCTGGTCGCCTGATGGGACACAGATGGCCTTCGTCACTGACCGCTACGACGGACGCCCACGCCTCCAAATTGTGCCAATCCCGCAGCCGGGCAGCCCCGAACCCATCCCCGGTATCGGCGTGCTGATGTACCTTTATTCGTATGATTGGCGACCGTGATTTTGGAGTTGTGAGGGATAAGTGATGGGTGATGAGTAAAGCTCAAGCTAGGATGAGTCAATGCAGCGTCCAAAGCTCACCACCCCGAATCATTTCACATTAGGCTTATTGAGGCACAAAACACCATGAGCGACGATAACAATCCGACCCCGCCCAACCTCGACCTGATTCAAATGGTGCAGCGCGCCCGCATGATGCACGACGCCGACGCCAAGCCGTCGGAAATGGGCGGAGTGTATTGGGTCGAGAGCAAGCCCAACCACCCCGTCAGCCCACCGACACCCCGCGCCGGGCTGTGGGTCATCCAAACCGACGCAGACGGCATCGATGCGCTGTGGGCGACCGTCAAGGCCGCCAACGAGCGCGGGGAACTGGGCTATAAGGCGAAGGCCTCCACCTCAGCGCGCCGGGGCGGGGGCGACCCGCGCCAGCGCGTGGTGGTGGTCTGTGTGGCCGACAGCGACGACGCCTCCGAGGTCGAACGGGTGCGCGCCGCGCTGGTCGGGCTGGGCATTAACGCGCCTATGGACTACGAACGCGGTTAGCGCGCCCCCAGTTCCACCGGCACATCAAGGTTTTGGCCGTCACGCAGTACCGTGAGCATAATGGTCTGGCCGGGGAGTGTGTTGGTGGCGAGATAGGCCAACAGCATCCCCAAATTCCCAACCGGGCGGGTATCGATGGCGGTAATCACGTCATTGGTGCGCAGGCCAGCCGTCTGGGCGGGGCCGGTCACCGTGCCGATGACCACACCCTGCGTATCGTTGGGCAGGTTCAGGCGCTCGACATCCCGCAGCGTCAGGTCATCAATATTGCGGACACCGAGGTAGGAGTAACGTACCCGCCCGTTATCGCGCAGTTCGTTCAACACGCGCACCGCGAGGTTGGCTGGGATGGCGAACCCGACGCCCGAATTAGCGCGGTTCTCGCTGATAATCTGGGCGTTGACGCCGATGACCTGCCCTTCGAGGTTGAGCAGGGGGCCGCCGCTGTTGCCGGGATTAATCGGCGCATCGGTCTGGATGACTGCGCCAATTTGATAGACGCCGAGGCCGTTAATCGTGCGGTCGAGGGCGCTGACGATTCCCGACGTAAGCGTCCACTTCTGGCCGAACGGGCTGCCAATTGCCAGCGCAGTCTGTCCAATGAACAGGTTATCGGAATCGCCAAACGTCAGCGGGAGAAGCTGCTCGGCGGGCAAATCAACGCGCACAACCGCGAGGTCACTGTCCACGTCCGAGCCGATGACCTCGCCGCGCACCCGCGTCCCATCAAAGAAGCTAACCTCGATGTAGGCGTCGGGAAACTCGCGCAGGTCTACCACGTGGGCATTGGTCATGATGTGGCCGTCGCGGTCCACCACAAAACCGCTGCCGCCGCTGACCTCGCTAAACATCGGGTCGATAATCGCCAGTGACACCACTGACGGGCTGGACTCGACATAGAGCGTCGAAACGACCTTCTCGACCTCGTTCAGGCGCGGCGGGTTCTGCGCCACCACTCCTTCCCGCGCCGACCAACCCATCGAATAGCCAAGGATGAGGAGCGCGCCGACCCAGATGAAGCCCCGCGCCCGCTGTAATATGTGCTGCACCATGAGATTGTTAACCCGTTAAAACAGCCGGTATGTTGTCTAGCCAGTGTAGCGCATTTTCACACTGGCTAGACTAAACGCTGAGTCAACGTTTAGGTAGCGTGTCGGTTATTCCTCGCTGGAGGACGCAATCTCGGCAAACGTATAGCTCCGCACTTCTCCCTCACCCTCATACGGAAACGTCTCGATGCTAAAGCCCTCATCCGTGACTTCGGTGAACTGCGGGAGCCCAAAATTGCCCGCATCCGCGATGAACGGCAGCCCCGAATCGACCAAGAACGGTTCTGGAATCCACGGCCCATCCCATGACGGGTCGTAACCGTCGGGCGGCGGGGTCAGCAGGTCAATCATCCACAGCGACGCGCCAAGTTCGTCACTATAGGCGTTGAAAATGACCTTCGTCCCGTCCGGGGTGACAGCTCCAGCCCCTTCTAAAATGGGGTCTGTGCTGCTGCCGTAGGTTCCACCCCACGTCAGCAGCGTGGTCGCTTTCAATGGTTGCAGCGTGACCAGCGTCAGCCAGTCGTAGCGCGCATTTTCATTGCTGTCGGTAGTGAGGTAAAGGCGGCGGAGGCCGTCATCAAATGACGTAGAGTAGTGATACGTCCCCGGTACGTCTAGCGGCAGCACCAGCTCCCCCAAGCGGGCGGTAAACACATCGTCCCCGTCCGGCGCAGAGGTGATTTCGATTTCGACGGGCGGAGCGTCGTTCGCCGCCAGCGCAATCCCAGCAGCGCTGGCGACCAAGACCTCACCGCTGGGCAGTTCAAACTCCACCACCCCGGCGTTGAAGTCCTGCGGCGCAGTGGTATACGACAGCAGGGTCGGGGCGACCAACGTACCGTCGTCACTGACCTCGACCGGCAGCGGCGGCGTAAGCGTCTGAATCACGCTGACCGAGTCGAAGTCGAAAAAATCACGGTTATTTCGAACAATCACCTGCGCCATCGGCTGGTCGGTCTCTGGGTCACGGTCAATCTGGACGAACGCGATACTGCCATCCTCACCGAACAAGACCGGCGGCTGGATGGGCGCGGTGCTCATTTGCGAGACCCCCGCATACTCAAATCCACGCTCTAGGCTGTAAGCGATGTTCTCACGAACCAGCGTATCACGGTAGTTCTGGTCAATCGACAGAATAACCGACGGCCCGACCAGCGGGGTGTACACACCCAAAAAGGCTAAGCTCCCGCCCTCGTCATACGATTTGACAAATACAGGGCCGTCGCCCACATCACCGTACAGC